>NZ_JAHKKC010000079.1:0-400 GCF_020496585.1 Alcaligenes sp. 13f | reverse complement strand
CTGTTAACCTCTTCTGGTCTTAAAAGACAGCAACACGCCAGTAAGGTGTTGGTTCCCGGTACCCTGGTCAGGTAAGAAATGTTATAAGCCATCTCCCCGAAAGATTCAATAATCAACAGGTTATCGCTTACTATACATACAGCGTTGAAGAAAAATAAGGCAGATATAAAAAAGGCTCCACGAGGGAGCCTGATATTATTTTGTGAAATCCAGCGGCGCATGGTCAGTGCGTATTTGCAGCGCGACGTTATCAAAGGTGATCATCGTCGATTTACAAAAAATACACTTAGCGCCCAAAGGGTTTCGCTCCGTCACATCGAATGCCGATGTGCGGTACTGTGAACCATGACAACATGGACAGCGGAAATGGAGATGTTGAGTAATAATGGCAACCTTAGAG
>NZ_JAHKKC010000078.1:0-401 GCF_020496585.1 Alcaligenes sp. 13f | reverse complement strand
GATGCAGACGCCGACGCCGATGCCGACGCAGATGCTGATGCCGACGCTGATGCTGACGCCGACGCGGATGCTGATGCCGATGCAGACGCCGATGCCGATGCTGACGCAGACGCTGATGCCGACGCTGATGCCGACGCTGATGCCGACGCCGATGCTGATGCTGACGCGGATGCTGACGCTGATGCTGATGCTGACGCTGACGCCGATGCTGACGCAGATGCTGACGCTGATGCTGATGCTGACGCTGATGCCGATGCTGACGCGGATGCTGATGCCGATGCCGATGCAGACGCGGATGCCGACGCCGACGCCGACGCTGACGCCGACGCCGACGCCGATGCTGATGCCGATGCCGATGCAGACGCGGATGCCGACGCCGACGCGGATGCAGATGCTGACGC
>NZ_JAHKKC010000077.1:0-404 GCF_020496585.1 Alcaligenes sp. 13f | reverse complement strand
GTTTTACATTACCAACCCGTTGATTATTCAGTAAAGTAACCGCTGTGTAATCTAATTTTTTGATCGGATCCGTTGATGGCGTGGCGCTGACAGATAATGTTTTGTCGTTACTTTTCGTGGTTTTACCCAGCGGATAACCCTGATCATCATAGCGATATTCCATCTGCATTTGTTTGCTGCTGGCTTTAATCACGAAGCCATTATCATCGGTTTCCCAACTCACCCCGGCAGAAGGTAATTCTGCTAGCTGGCATTTTCCCTGTAAACGTACTCTCTTCTCCAGCGTCTCGGCATCACGGTAATAATTGGCGTCCAGTACCAGAGCGACCACGGTATTATTTTCCAGATCCAGTAATTCGAGTGAATCAAAACAGCCTTCTTCCGACAAAGTCCCAGAAACACGT
>NZ_JAHKKC010000076.1:0-410 GCF_020496585.1 Alcaligenes sp. 13f | reverse complement strand
CCCATCCTCTCCCCAGCGCAAATCGACGCGCACGTCATTCAAGGTAGAATTGGCAGAGGCGACGGATTCGGGAAACAGAATTTTCTTGACAATACGATCGCCATTCAGGTCAATTCCCACCAGTTTCGGGCCGCCGGAGGGAACTAAATTTTGCTTAATTTTTGCATGATCTAACAGCCAAAGGCGATCGCGCGCGTCGATGGTCATCCCTTGAACGCACAGCAACTTTTCTGAGGGCGAAGCTAAATCTAACTTGTGGATTTCTGCATTGGGGTAGGGAACAGGATTGCCGTTTTTTTCTAGTGGCTGTTTGAGTTCCGCAACGGTGAATTCTACATCGTCAACCAGTCGGGGATAGCTGATGAAAATTCGCCCTTGCTTGGATACCGCAACCCCGATCGGCATGGCAT
>NZ_JAHKKC010000075.1:0-411 GCF_020496585.1 Alcaligenes sp. 13f | reverse complement strand
ATGCCGACGCAGATGCCGACGCGGATGCCGACGCCGACGCCGACGCCGACGCCGACGCCGACGCGGATGCTGATGCCGATGCCGATGCAGACGCGGATGCCGACGCCGACGCGGATGCAGATGCTGACGCTGACGCTGACGCCGACGCCGATGCTGATGCCGACGCAGATGCTGATGCCGACGCGGATGCTGACGCTGATGCGGATGCTGACGCCGATGCTGATGCAGACGCCGACGCCGACGCCGATGCTGACGCGGATGCCGACGCCGACGCGGATGCCGATGCAGACGCAGATGCTGACGCGGATGCTGACGCCGACGCAGATGCAGACGCTGATGCTGACGCCGACGCCGACGCTGATGCTGACGCAGACGCAGACGCTGATGCCGACGCCGATGCGGATGCCGATG
>NZ_JAHKKC010000074.1:0-413 GCF_020496585.1 Alcaligenes sp. 13f | reverse complement strand
GTACTCCCCCTTGAACAAGCCGTCGTCCGAGCGGAGCGAGGTTTAGCGTCAGCTAAAAGACATGGCTTGCTGCTAGCCCATTTTCGGGGGTAGCGGAAAAGAGGAAAATAACCGGGGGTGGGATGCACAGCGAGGGGTTTCGGGAAATCTCATGCGGCGGCAGTTGCCGCCATTGGGCTGATTTGTTCACGTAGAAGTGAACACGGTTTTTTCAAGAATTTTTAAATTAAATTTTGCTACATCTAGAAAATAGTAGATTAGGCGATATATAGCAATAATTATCAATTTTTATTAATGGCTATGGATAGACAGAAAAATAATGAGCGAGTTCCTGTAAGTAAAGTTGATGAGGCGATTAAACTACTTCAGGATTTGAAACCCAAAGAGCGAGACGATATTTCGGCTTTGGAGAC
>NZ_JAHKKC010000073.1:0-414 GCF_020496585.1 Alcaligenes sp. 13f | reverse complement strand
GGCATAGGCACCTGAAAACGCAATAAATAAAACTACCGCCAATAAAGAAAAGTATTTTCTTCTGTTAGAATGTTTTTTATTTGAATTAATCTGTTCCACTATTATCTCTCATTTCTCATAGATGAAATTTATGAATTGAATGAAAAGAGCATTCATTCTTCATATCAAACACAGTGCATGTGTTGCACATTATCCCAGGAACGTTGGAGGCCTAATTTAAATGAGGTGCAAAAAAAACAACAGAGGACTAAACCGTGGCTTTTGCAATACAATTCTTACGCCTGTAGGATTAGTAAGAAGACTTATAGTGCCAACTTGAAACTATAAATCATCGGTACAATCCCTGATTTTATTGTTGACATTTCATTTATGCCGACTATTTATATGGTATACTTGTCGAATTATCTTAAAGGA
>NZ_JAHKKC010000072.1:0-414 GCF_020496585.1 Alcaligenes sp. 13f | reverse complement strand
CCTCAGCCCCGTGCGCGGGCTCGTGCTGTGGGCGGAGATCGGCTTCTGGCTCGGCACGGCGCTCGGCCTCGTCGCCCTCGCGCTCGGGATCACAGCCATCGCCACGCGGCGCGGCCGGGGCTTCGGCGTCGCCGCGGTCGTCATCGCGGCTGTCGGACCGTTCCTCTACGGGATCACGGTCGGCGCGTTCGTCATCGCCGGAATCGCCGCCGGCGCGTCCTGACGACGCCGCCTCCCCTCACGCGCGCGGCGCGTGGAATCTCTGCTGCGCGGCGAGCAGCCCCTCGCCGATGATCTGCTCCACGGCATCCGCAGCGTCGCCGACGAGGATCGGCAGCTGCGCACGCTCGGCGGCCGCGAACGGGTCGAGCACCCAGTCGGCGGGGTCTTGCCGACCGGGCGGGCGCCCGATGC
>NZ_JAHKKC010000071.1:0-421 GCF_020496585.1 Alcaligenes sp. 13f | reverse complement strand
TCAATAGTGCGCCCGGGATGCGAGGAACAATATAGACAAGACCAGGAGAAAATGAAAAAGCAGTCAGAAGAAAAGCCACAGACTAAGACTTCATCAGCAGAGACTGCACCGGAACAAGAAGAAGCGGTCGAAGAGGAACAACCAACAGAAGAACAGACCTCCCCGAAGCCGGAACAGACCAATATGGACGGATGGCAAGGGTTGCTGACCTCTTTCGGACTCAATGGCATTAGCGACATTGGACACAATATCGGATATGTACTGGCCATGCTACCTGACATGCTTGTAGGAGTCTTCACGGGAAAAACAAAGTCAATCAATCTGAAGGACAATATGATGCCTATTGCCAGTATCGTTACAGGCATGTTTGTCAAGAATCCAATCCTGAAAATGATACTTATCGGTATGGGAGGACTCAATC
>NZ_JAHKKC010000070.1:0-424 GCF_020496585.1 Alcaligenes sp. 13f | reverse complement strand
CCAACGCCCTCGACGAGGCGCTCGCGCTGCCCACCGACTTCTCCGCGCGCATCGCCCGCAACACGCAGCTGCTGTTGCAGCAGGAGTCCGGCACCACGCGCGTGATCGACCCGTGGGGCGGCAGCGCGTTCGTCGAGCGGCTCACCTACGACCTCGCGCGCAAGGCGTGGGGCCACATCTCTGAGGTCGAGTCGGCGGGCGGCATGGCCCGCGCGATCGACGCGGGCATTCCGAAGCTGCGCATCGAGGAGGCCGCGGCGCGCACGCAGGCCCGCATCGACTCCGGACGCCAGCCGGTGATCGGCGTGAACAAGTACCGCGTGGTGGACGACCAGCAGATCGACGTGCTGAAGGTCGACAACGCCGGTGTGCGCGCCCAGCAGCTGGAGAAGCTGCGGCGGCTGCGCGAGGAGCGGGACCAGAC
>NZ_JAHKKC010000006.1:0-224380 GCF_020496585.1 Alcaligenes sp. 13f | reverse complement strand
TTCACGCGCCTGCGAGCTTGCCCCCGGCCCGCAAACGGCCTGATGGTGTGATCTGAGGCCTGATCGACCGAAAACCGTAGAATCGTGAGCGACACCTCATCGCCTGGGCGGGAGAACAAAAAAATAAACCCCAGGGCGCAAAACCAGGGGTTTATCAGCAGTCTGAGGAGCCTTCAAGGCTCCTTTTTTGTTGCTGCGGTTCTGAGGGTGTGTAGTGATACGGGCTTCCTACGACATAACCCCACTTATCGGCTCAGGTTGTAGCAGCCCTATAGGCAAAGTTCTATAAGCTTTTTGAGCTGTTGCTGCTTAATTAGCTTTTTCTTGCGCCTTGGCCATATGCGAAGCATGCACAAAGGTCTGGAAGCCCTGGAGGTAGCTGCTCAGCATTTTCTGAATATTCTCATCTTGCAGCTTGCCTTCCGCATCAAAGGAGTTCTGCGCGCGAGACACCAGCAAAGAGCCGCCGCTGTACAGGGACACACCCAGCATTTTCAGCGTAGGCAACCAGGCTGCTTGGGAGGAAATCGTGCCAAAGCCACCCATGGAGGCACCGATCAGTCCCGTAATGCGGCCCGAGAAGATGGCTTTCATGTCCGTGCGGGATAACCAGTCGATCCCGTTTTTAAACACACCGGGGACGCCGTTGTTGTATTCCGGGGTGACCAGCAGCAGGGCGTCAGCGTTCAGGATCTTTTCCTTCAAGCTCAGCACGGCTTCTGGAATGCCGTCCTTGCTCTCGATATCGCCGTCATACAAGGGAATCCCATGCAGGGTAGCCACATCAATGGCCATGCCTTGGGGGGCCAGGGCTTGAGCGGCATGTGCCAGGGCGGTGTTGAAGGAGCGTTGACGCAGGCTGCCGGACAGGGCCAGAACGCGGCAAGGGCCGGACAGGTTCAGCACGCCTGTCGTTTGACGCAGGGCTTCACTTAACTGGTCAATGATCTGGATCCACTCTGGAGAGTCCTGCAGTCGTTTTTCCCGAATGAACTCAGCCTGCGACGCGTTCCAGAAGGGAGCGTCGGCCAGCAGGACGTCATTGGGCAAAGGACGGTGTTTTTCCAGAAAGCTGGCAATCGCCTCGGGGGTGTTGGGCAGACCCAGTTGAGCAAACAGGTCGTGAAAGCGGAACAAGTTATCAGACATGATGGTATGGGAGCTTGAAAGAGGGGGGAATCGGACGCTAAGGACAGGCTCGGTTCCGGCTTGTCAGGGCTCAAGATTCCGGGCTTTGCCTAGCGTGCAAAAAATACTGTATTTATTAACAGGCAGCCTGAAACGCGCTGCCTGTGTGCTTTATATGAGCCGAACGCTTAATTGGCGGGCAGGTAGTCAGGACGCAGAATACCGCGCAGTTCCGAATAAGGCAGCAGCAACTCGGGTTGACCGAACGAATAGGGGGCGACCTCGTAAGGGTTGTATTTCACCAATAGACCCTGATCGGTCAGAGCCACATTCTGGGCAGGCTGGAAGGGCCACATTCTGTCCCAGCCTGCGCGGTCTTCCCGCGCTTCACTCAGGCTGGAAACCCAGTTGTTATGGGCTTGGCGAACCAGCTCCTGAAACGGCCGAATTTTGCCGGGAGCAATAATGCGATCCAGAGGCAGGGCGGTCTTCAGGCGATTGTCCCAGTTGATGAACTGGGTGGCGGTAATGCCATGCGCGGCACCGGTCATGTAAATGCCCGAGCTCAGTTCTACAACGGTCAGATCCCGGTTGCGGTAACGCGTACGGGCAGACAAATGCACTTCGTCGCGATTATTGGCGGTAGCCCAATAGTAGTTCTCGAATTCCTTCAGGCCACGGTAGCCAGGATGGCGATCTGTGATGACCGTCATATGTGCCAGGCTTTCATCAACCAAGCGGGTCAGTTCGGAGTTGCCAGGGAAAATCAGGGACTTCACCTCCAGACGAGGGCATTCACCGGTACAGCCCGGTTTGACGTGCTTGTAGTCCAGCGGCTGCGTGAACACACCATCTTTTTCAGTCTGATCCTGGGTTTGCGTCGGAATCAGGGAAATATTGCTGGGCGTGCTGGAACACGCAGACAGAGCCATGGCTGTCAGGCCAATAAGCAGCAGCTGATAGGGGCGCTGTAAGGTCATGGAATCGTAGTCCTATCGGATAGTTTTGGAATCTTGGCCAAAGAGGATTTGACGGGCCTTGTCGTCATGCGCAGGCGAGCCAGGGTTGATCTGTTCGACCAGGGCATAGGCGCTCCGGGTCGCCGGGCGCTCGCCAATACGCTGGAACCAGCGCTTCAAATGCGGGAAATCGTCCAGGTTCTGGCTTTGGCGCTGATGGGAGACAATCCAGGGGTAGCTGGCCATATCGGCAATGGAGTAGTCCCCGGCGATAAAGTCGCGCTGCTCCAGATGCTTGTTCAGCACACCGTAGAGGCGGCCTGTCTCACGCACATAGCGATCGATGGCGTACTCGATTTTTACGGGCGCATAGACGTTGAAGTGGTGATTCTGACCCGCCATGGGGCCCAAACCCCCCATTTGCCAGTACAGCCACTGCAAGGTTTCGGTGCGGACTCGCAAGTCGGCAGATAGGAACTGGCCAGTTTTTTCTGCCAGATATTGCAGAATGGCGCCGGACTCGAACAGGGAGATAGGCTCGCCGCCGTCTTGCGGGGCCTGATCGACAATGGCGGGAATGCGGTTATTGGGGGCGATGCGCAGGAACTCGGGTTTGAATTGATCGCCCTGGCCAATATTGATGGGGTGGATGGTGTAAGGCAGACCGGACTCTTCCAGAAACATCGTGATTTTATGTCCGTTGGGAGTGGTCCAGTAATACAGGTCGATCATGTGTTCTCCTGGCTAAGTGAAGACGCTGGCCTGTCTGCAGCAAGCTACCCAGATGACGTATCCGGCGGCGCTGGGCTACTATTGTTCGCCTGAATACGGTTTATAGGAAGTCAAAGACTGTCATGAGCAAAATCTATCATAATCAGCGCTGCAGTACTTCACGTAATGCCCTGGCCATGATGCGTGAAAAAGGTCTGGAACCCGAGATCATCGAATACCTGAAAACGCCTTTGTCGCGCAGTGAACTCAAAGCGCTGATTGCGGACACGGGTTTGACCGTACGTGAGGCCATGCGCAGCAAAGAAGCCATCTACAGCGAGCTGAATCTGGACAATCCGGATCTGAGCGACGAGGACTTGCTGGCTGCCATCGAGGCCAACCCCATTTTGTTGAACCGTCCTATCGTGGTGACAGAAAAAGGGACGCGTCTGGCGCGTCCCCTGGAAGTGGTTCAGGAAATCCTGTAATCAGGCTGCCTGAATAGCGAGAGGTTCGCTATTACTGGGCAATGGCTTCCAATGCGATGCGGATGGTGACCTCATCACCCACGTAAGGCACGTTGGCAGCCATGCCAAACTCGCTGCGCTTGATCTCGATCTTACCGTCCGCGCCCAGAGCGGGTTTGTTCATCATGGGGTGCTTGGGCATGGTCAGGAAGGACTCGATGGTCATGGTCACGGGCTTGGTAACACCCTTGATGGTCAGATCGCCCTTGGCGGACACAGGCTTGTCACCGTCGAACTGAATGTCCTTGGACACAAAAGTCGCTTCGGGGAATTGCTCAGTGTTGAAGTGGTCCTTGCCCTGGATGTGTTCGTTGAACAGCGGAAAGCCGGTGCTGACCGAACGGGTGTCAACTTTCATGTCGATGCTGCCGGTCTTGGCTTCCAGATCCAGGGTAACGATGCCTTGTGCCTTGTCAAAGCGCTGGCTTTGCGTGCTCAGGCCCAAGTGCTTGTAGCTGAAGTGCACAAAGGTGTGGCTGGGTTCAACCTGATAGGTCACCGGCGCTGCCTGAGCGGCAAAAGCAAACAGAAAACTGGCGGACAGGGCAATCACTGGCTTGATCATGAGGGTGTAATCCTTGTTATGCAGGTAGGGAGAGGGGGCGCTGATGCGTGTGCTTACTTCGCATCAATCTTGAAGTTGACGGTGATCTCGTTGGCCACGATGTCGTAAGTGGACCAGGAGCCTTCACCGATAGAAAAATCGCCACGCTTGATTTCAAAGGCACCGCTAAAGGTCGCTTTGTCGCCTTCGGGAGCCATGGTCGCCATGACAGTCACTGGCTGTTCACGGCCTTTGATCTGCAGCGTGCCTTGCACTTCATATTGCTGGGCGCTGACGGCACGGAAACTCTTGGAGCTGAAAACGGCCTTCGGATGTGCGTCAATGTCGAACCAACGTACGTCCTGCAATTCGTCATCGGCTTCTTCCGAGCCGGTATCAACGCTATCCAGTGCCACTTTCAACACCACCTTGGACTGATCCAGGGCTTCGGGGTTGAAGTTCAGCTCGCCTTCAAATTTGCGGAATTGGCCATCCAGCTTCACGCCCATTTGGGAATATTGAAAGCCGATTTCGCTATTTTGGGTGTCCAGGGCCTGGTAGTTCTTGGCGTTGGCCGCCAGGCTGGCGCTCAGGCCCAGAGAGCCGATCAACAGGGACACGAAGACAGATTTTTTCATGATTTGGCTTTGCCTAAAGTAAAGGTGATGCGGCGTAGCAAGCCGTCACGGTCGATGAACTGATGCTTCAAGGCCGCCAGAATGTGCAGGCTGACCATGGCAATCAGGGCGTAATTCAAAAAGATGTGGACTTGGACCAGCAACTCCCCCAAAGGTTTATCTTTGGAAACCAGATCGGGCAGGGGGATCACGCCAAACCACACCGTCTGGAAACCTTTGGCCGAACTCATCAACCAGCCCGTCAGGGGGATGCCAATCATCAGTAGGTACAAAGCGGCATGACCACAGTGGGCCAGAGCCCGGCTGAAAGACGACATGCCGGCGGGCAGAGCAGGGGGGCGGTTCAGCAAACGCCAGAGCAGGCGCAGGATCACCAGTACCAGCAGGGAAATACCGGCCCATTTGTGCCAGGAATAGACTTGCAGTTTCAGCGGGGACAGGGGCAAGGTTTTCATGGTGTAGCCCACGGTCACCAAGGCGGTCAGGCCCAGTGCCATCAGCCAATGCAAGATGCGTGCTACGAGGGTGTAGCGTAGAGTGGCAACGGGAACGGGGGTGATGCTCATTGATAATGCCTTTCATTTACGAAGCCAAGAAACTTTAACCTGTTTGTAAGCATCGTAAAAGGCCAGATTTTGCAATGCAGTAATGCAATATTGAGGGGTATGGGACTTTTAGCGTGCCAGCCCACTATTTTCTTGTCTTCTTGTGACAAGGCTTTTAGTGCGCCATGGGGGCGGGCTAAACTCGTTCTTTCAGCACGCAAGCAAGGGAAGTATTTATGTGGAAAACAGCGTTGGTCGTTATGGTTGCCGGTATGTTGGCAGGGTGCCAGGACTCTAAAAAGGCCAATGAGGACAATTTCAGCAGTGCGATCCAAAGCTACCTGGATTCCCGAGATGGTTTGTGTGTAGGCGTGCCCGGACGTGTGTATCCCTATCAGGCTGAGCATGATTCGCCCTTGATCGTTGAAGATCGGGCTCGTCTGGCTGCCTTGGCCAAGGTGGGTTTACTGCGTCAGGTAGGAAAAGAAGATGCGCCGCGCTACGAGCTGGATGCCAATGCGGACACTTATTTGCGTCGCTCCAGCTCCGAGCAGTCCCAAGGCGAGCATGATGCATTTTGTACAGGCCGCCTGGTTCTGGACCGCATCAGCTACTTTACAGAACCGGCCAGCGCGGGCGGGTTTACGGTCAGTCAGGTGAACTATGTCTATCATCTGGCCGATGCGGCGGGCTGGATCAAGGATAGTGGGGTTCAGGATACTTACGAGGATCTGCCTGCGTTGACGGCCCAGGAAGTAGAGGGGCAGGCGAGAATGATTCTGACCAATAAGGGCTGGGTCCATCAGAATCTTTATAGATAGCCCGATTCAATAGTGAGGCTTGGCATTGTTGAAGGGCTGGGGGGCAAGTGAGCTGCGCGTGACAAGTGCTGCAATTATGCGGAAGTTGCCACGTTTATTGATGCAAATGTCTGCCTTGGTATCGTTGTTGCTGCTGTTGCCAGCCGTGCCGCAAGGAATCAGGCTTCTGAAAGCAGGGCGGAGAGGTAGCTGACAGGCACCCAACCTAGGGCGCCATCCTGGGGGCGCCGGCACCAGCACCAGCCATTCAGAATGTTCTCCCCTTGAACCAGATCACCTTCATCCACGTCCATTTCCTGGGCGCTGTAGTCTTGCAGTGCGCGCCCTGTACCCACCTCGGGCAGTCGTTCAATAATTTGCTCAGGCACCCATCCGCCGGAATGTTCATTGGTAGAGCAATAAATCCAGTTATCCCAATTTTCCGGACCTTGATACAGCTCTCCGACCTTCAGAAAGTCGCCTTTTCTCAGGACCAAAGGGTTCGGATATTCAGAGCGATGTGGGGTGGTGACCAAGTACTTCATCGTGGCGTGGCTCGTAAAGGTTGTCAGGCTGCAGCATCATACATATTTGCTTAAGTGTCCATCATGCAGATCAGGATTTTCCTATTTTCTCTTTATTTACTTTTGCCTTACCGCTACAAAGCGTCTTGCCATACTGTCCAGTCTGCCAATAAAATGCAATTAACGGAAAAGGCGGTATGAAATGAAAAAACGGTCTACAAGAGAAGAAGGGCAGTTTGAGCTGCCCATTTTGGGTACGCAGGCCGCCGATATCTCGGCGGAGGCCTTGTTTGACACGTGGTTGCAGCATCAACGCCCGCCCATGGCGCCCAGCACGCAGCGGGTTTATCGCACCTTGTGGCGACGCTTCTTGCAGGCGCTGCAAGATCACAAAAAGCAGTACACCCAGATCAAACCCGTGGATATCCGGGATTTTTTGAGCAATCTGGACGAGGTGCGCCGGCCGCAGCGCGAGCGCTATCAACAAGTCATCGCCCGTGCTTATGAGGAGCTCTGCCGCCAGGATGGCCGCTCGGAGAACCCCGCACTGGCCCCCGCCATCAATGATCCTTTCAAGGAAAGCTGGCGTCAGGCGCCCGACAACCAGGCCACCCAGTTTCTTTCCGTAGATCAATGCCTTGCCACGATCAAAGCCCTGCGCTCCCGGTTGCAAGTCCTGGAGCTGGCCAGTGATATGACCATTGCTGCCCGCTGGCGTGAATATCGGGATATGACGATTGTGGCTGTGATGCTGGGCACAGGCTTGCGCCCGGTGGAGTTGGGGCAGTTGCACCCTTGCGCGGTAGGCGTAGCCAAACGCACTGCAGAGTCTTCAGAAACAGACGACTCAGATCACGAGGAGACAGCCCTTTGGCGTGATGGCACTTTTTTGCTCAGGCTTGCTGGCGCGGCAAAACGCGACGTTGTTGTGCCTGTCTGGTGCGAAGGCATTTTGCGTAGCTGGTTGATCTTTAGCGGAGCCGAAGATGCTTCCGCTTGGGTAAAAGATAGCCGGGTCTTTCCTGGTAGCCGTCAGATCAGCGCTGCGCGTCCCCAGGCACAGATGAATCCTGCCACGCTGGCTCGTATCGTCAGCAAATGGGGGATCAAGCAGATGGATCTGTTAATGACGCCACAGCGTTTGCGTAATACTTTTGGTGCAGGTTTGATCGAGCGTGGTTTTTCTCTGCCAGATATCGAGGAAATCATGGGCTACGCTCCCGGTGCTGCCAGTGCCTGGCGCCTGCAAGCTTCCTGGCTGGCCTGGCTGGACGCACAGAAAACGCCTGATAAGCCGGTAATTACAGAGAATACGCAGTCGGGATGAAGGGCTAGTCACAGATTGCTCAGCTCCAGGATGCATAATTTCAGGTCCATTTCGTCCATTTCTTGATGAGGAGTTTGAATTGACGTCTACCCCTGTTTTTCGTCGTGCTGTAGCAGCGGATCTGGAAGCGATCGTGGCCATGTTGGCGGACGATATTCTGGGTCAAAAGCGTGAAAATACCAGGCTGCCTCTGGCGCAGTCCTATTTGGACGCTTTTGCGGCGATAGAAGCGGATCCAAACCAGTATCTGGCCGTTGTAGAGCTGAATGGCGCTGTGGTCGGAACCTTGCAGATCAGCTATATGCCCGGCCTGTCGCATCAAGGTGCCTGGCGTGGGGAAATTGAGTCTGTACGTATCGCCAGCTCGGCGCGTGGCTCCGGATTGGGCCGTTTGATGATTCAGTGGGCGGTCGAGCAATGCCGTCAGCGTCAATGCCGCATTGTGCAGCTGACCTCGGATAGGGCTAGAACGGATGCTCATCGGTTTTATGAGCAGCTGGGTTTCACGGCCAGTCACAAGGGTTTCAAGCTTACTCTGTAAGGCGGTTTTCTCTTGAGCAATCGGCCCTGACGCGGTGCAAACAACAACTATAAAAAGCCGCATAGGCTGAATGCTGTGCTCTGTGCTCTGTGCTCTGTGCTCTGTGCTCTGTGCTTTTGGAAGCCCTCTGTCGAACACTGGATGCGGCAGGAGCATTATTGATAAACCTTGTTTTGCTTGCTCATAGTGGCTCCATTTTCTCAAAGAATGGAGCCTGCGCAAAACCCGGGGCGATTCATCAAGGATGAGACCGACGGCGGAGTAGGAGCCTACGTTGATGATGGCAGGGCCACCAGCCTGCGTATCAGTAACCCTGACTATGACTATCATAAGCAAACCGAATACCAGATGGGTTACGAGCTGGAGCATCGCTATAGTGATGCCCTGACCTTAAGCCAGCCTTGGTGGGGCATTTGTTTGGCGGCATGTTTGGACTTGGCCTGTTGTATCGCCAGCCAGTGCTATTTGGGCAGATTGTGGCTATTAGTCCGTCCTTGTTGTGGCAAGACCATTTTTTATGGAAAGAGAAAGGGAGTTTACTGCTCGGGTTATCGCTGGTCAGATCAATCTGGTGGGTAAGCGTTTGTTATTGATGGCCGGCGATGCGGAAAGCGCACAAACACGACAACTGACTCAATCGTTGGCGCATCGTCTGGACTTACGGTACGTGTTGACCGTACGTCGTGTATAGAGGTGGTCGCCTTCATGTAGGGCACCTGCATTGGAGAACTGTCATAGCCAGAAACGATTATTGCACCTCGGTAGGCATATCGAGCGCGTGGGCACAAGCATTTTGCAGATGTACTGTGCACAGCGCCACGGCCTGATCTTCGTGGCCCAGTTCGAGAGCACAGACCAAAGCGTCCAGTTCTTTGAGCATTTTCGGTAGTCGCCCTGGTCGAGACATGGACCTGCGGCGCAAGACCGTTACACGGTTATTTAATTGACGCAGTAACTGCCCAACAACACTGTTGCCGCAGCCCTCAATCAGAATCTCGTAAAACTCACTTTTCGTGTTGAGCAATTGCGAGCTGTCACCGTCTTTGACCTGTGCGGCGAGCTGATCGAAACAGGAGCGCATAGCCTTTTTTTGTAAAGGCGTCGCATGGCGCACAAATCCTCGAATGACCAGACTTTCTAGACTTGTTCGAACGTCGTACAGATCGCGCACCTCGTCCTTGTTCATCGTGGACACTTCGGGCCCCCGATGAAGCACGATGTTCACCAAGCCCTCAGCCTGCAAGTGCTGCAAGGACTCGCGAATGCAGGGACGGCTGACATCAAGCTGTTCACACAATTCCCGTTCGGACAGTTTTTGTCCTGGCGCGAAAACGCCATCCAAAATTGCCGTGCGCAAGGCGTCGGTTGTGCGCTGCCTCAAGGAAGAAGCTTCCCGGGAAATGCGAGTAAGTTGTCTCATGATATACCGTTATGCAAGTTATATGACAATTTATTGTAATACAAAAAACATGGTTTTTTGTCAATAAGGGAATTTACCTTTTTATTTTGTAAGACAATCTTAATAGAATACGTTCTTACTTAATTGAAATAGGAATGATCCGATGACAAGTCAATTCGCTCCCCTTAATGCCCAGCTATTTGAAAAGGGTTTGAAGACCCGCCGAGAGGTTCTCGGTGTGGAGTATGTTGATGCTTCGTTAAAAAGTGCCACCGAGTTCAATATCGAGATGCAGCAGCTGGTCACGCAATATTGCTGGGGGGATGTCTGGAACAGGCCGGGATTGGAGCGCAAGACACGCTCGTTGCTTAACCTTGCCATGATCACGGCACTGAACCGGCCTCATGAATTAAAGCTCCACGTACGAGGGGCTATTAATAATGGTGTGACAAAGGAGGAGATCAAGGAGGTCTTTCTACAGGCGGCGATTTATTGTGGTGTTCCCGCGGCTATTGATTCATTCCGGCTGGCGTCTGACGTTCTGAATGAAATGAATGTTGAGTAGAGAGAGCACTATGAGCCGAATCGGATTTATCGGGCTGGGGATGATGGGAGCCCCCATGGCGCATCGTTTACATCAAGCTCAGCATGAGTTGATCGTACATGATGAGCGGGAACCCGCCGTACAAGCGTTCGTTGGCAGCCATGCGGGGGTGGTGTCGGGTGATGAACGTCGTCGCTTTAGTCAGAGTGAAGCGATCTTTACGATGTTGCCCAACTCCGACATTGTTGATCAGGTTGTGGGAGACCTGCTGCCTCATCTCACGTCCGGGACAACCATTATCGAAATGAGTTCCGCCGATCCAAGGCGGACACGCGCCCTGGCTCAGAAGCTCGCCACAAAGGGGGTGGGTTTGATCGACGCGCCCGTGTCGGGGGGGGTAAAAAGCGCGATAAGTGGAACGCTGGCAATCATGGCGGCAGGAAAACCGGAGGTCGTCAAAAGATGGCAGCCCATACTGGCGTTACTGGGCAACTCGATTACTTATGTTGGCCCGGTGGGGGCGGGGCATGCGCTTAAGGCGTTGAATAACTATGTTTCAGCCGCTGCTCTTATTGCAACGGCAGAGGCTATTCACGTGGGAGCCGCGTTTGGTATTGACCCTTCAACGCTCGTGGATGTCATCAACTCGTCAACTGGCAAGAACAATACAACACAAAACAAGGCGCATCAGTTCATGTTGAATGAAGCGTTCAATTCTGGTTTCTCTTTGCGCTTGCAGGCAAAGGATGTCGGCATAGCGGCGAAGTTGGGGCCTGAGTTAGGACTGGAGATGACACTGGCGCAAAAGATTGCTCAGATGACGTTAGAAGCCTCGCAAGTGCTCGGCCCGGCGGCAGATCATACAGAACTCTACAAGTTTGTTGGCAAACGATAAGCGACCTGTACGAGGATGGCATGACATAAGTTTCAGTACCTCTGCCCCCCTGTGAATCAATCGTTTTCGGGTGATTGGTCAGGCGCAGGCGTGGGGGCGCAGAGCTTTCGAGGAGACAAGCGTGATCAATATAAAAAAAGCAGTGGTGGTTGTGATGCTGATGGGCGGATCGGCGATCAGCCATGCTTTCCCTGATCGACCCATAACCGTGGTCGTACCCTACGCCCCAGGAGGCTCGACAGATGTTTTAGCCCGCATTTTGGTCGATGCATTGGGGCGAGACTTGGGGCAGCCTATTGTGGTGCAGAACATGGGCGGTGCTGGAGGGACGTTGGGTGCAGCGAAAGTTGCAAAGGCGAAAAAGGATGGATATACGATATTGCTGCATAACATGGCGATGGTCACCGCACCGGAGTTCTACAGTAACCCCCCTTATGATGTAGAGCAGGATTTCCAGGCTGTCGCGCTGTTTGCAAATGTGCCAATGATACTGGTACGGAGCAAAAACTTCGTGCCCGCTACGGTCAATGAGCTGGTGGCTCACATGCGACGCACTCCTGGTACGGTCAATTTTGCACATGCCGGAGTGGGTAGTACCTCCCATTTGTGTGCATTACTTTTCTCTCAGGCTACAAGCACGATATCCACCCTAGTGGGATACCGAGGCACAGGACCCGCTCTGATCGATCTTCTTGCCGGCACCGTCGATGTGATTTGCGATCAGCCCGTCGCTACCGCATCGCCTATTCAATCGGGGGGAGTGCTCCCTTATGCAATCTCTGGCGAGGGCCGTTTGTCCGCCATGCCAAATGTGCCGACATTTTCCGAAGAAGGCCTGGGTGATTTCCGCCCTGTTGTATGGCATGCCATGTATGTCCCCAAAGAGACATCGCAAAAGATCGTCGCCCGTTTGAGTCGGTCGGTGCAAGTCGCACTGAGCCAACCGGAGGTGGTCCAGCGGTACGAAGAGTTTGGTGTCCAACTGCCTGACAAAGAGCACCAGACTCCAACAGTTGCACAGACTTTCACGGCCACGGAAATCCTGAAGTGGTCTCCTATTCTCAGAATGGTTGGGGCGAAGGCTGATTGAGCTTCGCCGACCTGCTATATACCGAGCTTAAACGCAATGTCGAACTATCTTCATCGAGTCAACTCTTTTTATATCAACGGTCAATGGGTCGATGCTAGCAGCGCGAAGAAATTGGCGCTGCTGGACCCGGCAACTGAAGCACCTGTGGCTGACCTGGCTATGGGGACGGCCGACGATGTTGATCGCGCTGTGGCGGCCGCTCGAACAGCGTTCCCCGCGTACTCGCGAACGACAGCCAAAGAACGCATCGAATTGCTCACGCGTATCTTGCATATATACACCCGGCGGGAGGAGGAATTTGCCGAGGCAATGCGTGTCGAGATGGGTTCACCGATCACTTTTTCACGCCATGGCCAGGTGGTTCGCGGACCTGCTCATCTTAAGGAGCTTATCCGTGTGCTTGAGCGTTTCAAGTTCGAAGTAGAGCGGGGGACGACCCGCTTGCGCTACGAGCCTATTGGGGTATGTGGATTGATCACCCCTTGGAACTGGCCCATTAATCAGATCGTGGTCAAGATCGGACCAGCATTAGCGGCTGGCTGCACGATGGTTCTCAAACCCAGCGAATTCTCCGCCTTAAGTGCGCTGTTGTTTGCTGAAGTATTGGAGGAGGCGGGCGTGCCCCCGGGTGTTTTCAATCTGGTCAATGGCTATGGTGATGAGGTAGGTCATGCGATTGCGGCGCACCCTGATATAGACATGGTCTCCTTTACGGGCTCTACCCTGGCTGGAATTCAGGTCGCCAAGACGGCGGCAGAAACCGTGAAGCGAGTCGCGCAAGAGTTAGGCGGTAAATCTGCGAATCTTTTGTTGGAGGATGCGGACTTTGACAGTGCGGTGGCCAAAGGTGTGGCAGGCTGCTTTACCAATTCGGGGCAATCATGCTCGATTCCCACTCGCATGCTCGTTCCCCGCACCCGTATAGGGCAAGTAATTGAGCAGGCCAGAGCGGTGGCCGAGGCGTATGTCGTCGGTCCTACGCAGGATCCTGAGACGCAACTTGGCCCTCTTGTTAATCGGAGCCAGTTCGAGCGTGTGCAAAAGCTCATCCAGTCCGGAATTGATGAGGGGGCACAGTTGGTCACTGGGGGGCTTGGACGACCGGCGGGCTTGGAGCAGGGTTATTTTGTCAAACCCACGGTATTTGCCAATGTCAGCCCTGAGATGCGGATCGCACAGGAGGAAATTTTTGGGCCTGTTTTATCAATCATCCCCTATGACAGTGAAGAGCAGGCCATTCAGATTGCCAACGACACTCGCTATGGTCTGGCCGCATACGTGCAGTCGGAAAACCAGGAGCGTGCTCGCCACGTAGCGCGGCAACTCAAGGCGGGCAGTGTACACATCAATTACCCACCCGCGGATTTTGGTGCTCCGTTCGGTGGCTACAAGCAGTCAGGTAATGGTCGGGAGTGGGGTGAGTTTGGCATGATCGAATACCTGGAAGTGAAGTCCATGGTTGGATTTTGTCCGTCCGAGACGGAGTTTACGAACAACAAGAGGTCAACATAATGAAAGTACGTGCCGCCATTTTGCGAGAGTCAGGTTTGCCTGCACCATTCGCGCAGTCGCGCCCTCTGTCTATTGAGGAAGTCGATCTGGCACCGCCGGGGCCCGGCGAGGTGATGATAAAAATTTCGGCAGCGGGTATCTGTCATTCTGACTTGTCGGTCATTGAAGGGGTTCGTCCGCGGCCCTTGCCTATGGTTATTGGTCATGAGTCGGCGGGTGTAGTGGTAGAGGTAGGTCCTTTCGTGACAGGGTTACAGGTTGGCGATCATGTCGTTTCGGTGTTTGTGCCCGGCTGCGGTCACTGCGTTCCCTGCTCAGGAGGGCGGCCAGTGCTATGCGAGCCCGGAGCCCAAGCAGGTGCCGTTGGCGCATTGTTGGGGGGACATCGTCGGCTGTCGTTGTTTGGGGAACCCATCAATCATCATTCTGGGATTTCCGGGTTCGCTGAATACGCTACGGTCTCTCAGTTTTCCCTTGTGAAGATCGACAAGGATCTCGCGTTGGAGGAAGCAGCGCTCTTTGGCTGCGCTGTGCTGACTGGCGTTGGCGCAGTCGTTAACTCCGCCCAGGTGCAGCCAGGCAGTAAGGTCGCGGTCATCGGAATGGGGGGGGTTGGCATGGCCGCCCTGCTCGGAGCGCTGGCGGCAGGGGCAAGTATGGTCGTGGCATTGGACACGAATGAGGCAAAACTCAGTCTTGCCCAGTCCCTTGGAGCGACCCATATTTTTAATGCCAAGGACAGCAATGTCGTCGATGCAGTACGTGATAGTACAGGCGGTGGTGTCGATACTGTCATTGAAGTGGCCGGTGCGGTAGCGGCGCTTGAGCTTGGCTATGCGATCACCCGTAGAGGGGGGCAACTGGTAACTGCCGGATTACCGCCGCCTGCCGCCACGTGGCAGATCCCCGCGGTTTCCATCGTGGCGGAAGAAAGGACGATTCGTGGCAGCTATATGGGAAGCAGCGTCCCAGTGCGGGATTTGCCACGGTTCATCGAGCTCTATCGCCGCGGGCGCCTGCCTATTGACCGGTTGGTGACCCACCGGTTGAGCTTGGATGATATTAACGAAGGCATGGACCGTCTGCAGCAGGGCACGGCGATCAGGCAAATCGTTCTAATGAATTAATGCTCACTGTTTGTCTCTAGGTTTCGCAGCGCCGGATTCGGCACTGCGCTTGCCTTGAGCGCGGTGAAACAACGGTTTTTAACTACAAAAAACAATGCAGAAACAGGAGACCCCCGTATGGCCGTCGTAGAAATACCCATGGACGCATCTGTATCACCTACCCCTGTAAGCCCGGATCCCGTGTCGGCGCAGGAGACCCGTAAAGTGGTTATCGCTGCGTCCCTAGGAACCGTCTTTGAATGGTACGAATTTACCTTGTATGCCGCCCTTGCGACGGTATTGGCAAAAAATTTCTTTGCAGGCGTCGATCCGACGACAGGTTTTATTTTTGCGCTGTTGACCTTTGCTGTTGGCTTCATCATGCGGCCTGTTGGTGCATTGGTGTTTGGCCGGGTCGGTGACCGTATCGGACGCAAGAAAACCTTTCTTATCACGGTAATTATCATGGGAGTATCGACAACTGCCGTCGGATTGCTGCCCACTTACCAAATGGTCGGTATCGCAGCGCCTATCATGCTTATCGTATTGCGGATGTTGCAGGGCTTGGCCCTTGGCGGTGAGTACGGTGGTGCGGCCACGTATGTTGTGGAGCATTCTCCCGCCCATAGGCGCGGTTTCAACTCGTCGTGGATCTCGTCGACGGGCACAATCGGATTACTCTCATCATTTGGCGTGATCTATGCCGTCCGTAAGCTTGTTGGCGAGGACTTCGATGTGTGGGGCTGGCGGATTCCGTTTGTTCTCTCCCTTGTCTTGCTCGTCGTTTCTGTGCGGATCCGGAGGACGATGCATGAGTCTCCGGCGTTTGAACAGTTAAAGAATAAAAAGCAGCTCGCACAGTCGCCACTGAGGGAAACGTTCCTGGACTGGACCAACGTCAAGCGCTTGCTGGTGGCCTTTTTTGGCATTTGCGGCGGTATGACCTGCGTGTACTACACCGCGGTGCTGTATCCCAATTTTTTTCTTACTCAGACGTTGAAGGTTGATCCGCAAGAGGTCACTGCAGTTGTTACCTTTGCCACACTGACCTGCATCCCTTTGTTTGCTTTCTCGGGCTGGTTGTGCGACAGGTTAGGGCGTAAACCAGTTCTATTGGCAGGGTTCGCGCTGGTATTGGTGACTCTCTTTCCTATTTTTAAGGGCATCACAAACCTGGCTAATCCGCAGCTTGGGAGCGCACAAGCCGCCGCACCTGTTGTCATCACGACTGACCTGGACACCTGCTCGTTCATGTTTAACCCGCTCGGTAGCCGCCGCTTCACAAGCGCATGCGACGTTGCTAAGCAGGCGCTGACTCAACAGGGTGTGAGCTACGAGGTACAGGTAGGTCCAAAAGGGGCAGCCGACATTCGTATTGGCCAGACAGTCAGCCTTGAGTCCGTTTCTACGTTTGGTTTGCCGGCCGATGAGGCCAGCGCTAAGGTAAAAGAATTTCAGACGCGGCTAAAAGCAGCATTAGTTACAGCGGGTTATCCAGATAAGGCTGACCCCGCCACGATGAATAAGCCTTTGGTCGTACTGCTGTTGGCCGTACTGCTGTTTTATATGGCGCTCACGTTGGTTCCAAGCACATTAATGTTGGTCGAGATGTTCCCTACCCGTATCCGGTATACCTCGATGTCTTTCCCTTACCACTTTGCCAGTGGCTGGGTGGGCGGTCTGCTTCCGACTTTCACGTTTGCGATGGCAGCACAAAACGGTGATAGCTATTTTGGTTTGTGGTATCCATTGGGGTGGGTGGCGGTGGCGTTCCTGATCGCGCTCTTTTTCCTGAAGGAAACACGATATATCGATCTGGAAAGTGATTATCGGTAGCCGGTATTGGCACGTAAGAATGTCACCCCTTCTGCTGGAGTGGTGACATTCTCGTAATCAGCACGCTTGCTTATGGTGCTACATGGGTGTGGTAGATCTTGCTGACCACCGTCCACTTACCTTCAACTTTCAACAAATTGAAGAAATCGGTGAAGCAAAAGCCGGAAATGTCATTGGTGTCGATACGGGCGCTGGCAGCTGTGCCGACGATGTCAATGTACACGATTACGCCCTGGGCCTCAGGGGAGGGACGAAATGCGTTGTCGATGGTGTCGAACAGGCCTTGAATCGGGCCGCCGGTCAGCTTCGTTTGTCCATCAACACCGAAAATGGTGGCCTGATCGCTGAACGCTGGCTTCATCAGGCTGCTTTTTGCTTGTTTGCCGCCCTCATTGTATTGATTCAAGACATCGACAATAGCTTGGTATTCCTGTACGTAGGTCGGTTTACTCACGGGTGTATTCCTGTGTTGGTTGGTCAAGGTTTGAATAAAGCGGCCGCTACGGGCCATATAGAAATTCAGGTCAGTTAGTTACTCAATTCGTCGCTCGCGCCTGGCGTCCAAGGGCCCCATTTAGCCAGTCGGTGCTCGCGTGCGTTCAGCCACCATCCAGCCTGAATATTCCAGTCTGCATAAGGGGCTTCGGGCCGCATTGCATGCAGTCTCTGCTGTGCATGCAGGGGGAAATGGGGGTTGCGAAGGGCCTCGTGGCCAAGCGCTACCAAATCAGCCTGGCCTGAGGCGACGATAGCCTCGGCTTGATGAGGGTCAACAATCAGGCCCACCGCCATCGTTGCGATGCCCGCTTCGTGGCGAATCTGTTCGGCAAATGGCACCTGGAATCCGTAACCGCTAGGGTATTCAAAAACGCCAAAGCCGCCGGAAGAGCAGTCGATGAGATCGACACCCACGTCTTTTAATGCACGGGAAAAAGCGATGCTATCGTCAACTGTCCAACCAATGCGGCTGCCATCGACGGCAGAAATACGCACAAAAAGAGGTTTGTCCTGAGGCCATACCTCGCGCACCTCTCGTGCGATCTCCAAGGGCAGCCGAATGCGATTTTCGAAAGTGCCACCATATTGATCGTCGCGCTCATTGGTCAGCGGTGAAAGGAAGGCATTGAGCAAAAAGCCGTGTGCATAGTGCAACTCCAGCACGTCGAAGCCGGCACGTAACGCCCGGCGCGCTGCTGCAACAAAATCAGCACGTACTTTGCGGATGCCTGCTTCGTCTAGCGCGGATGGCACTAACCAGCCCTTGGCTGCTGGCCGTGCACTTGGCGACACGATTGGCCAAGGCAGTTCGCCACGAGCCGCATCAAGCTCATCGAGAGGTCCGTTCCCTTCAAACGCGCGTTGAATGCTGGCTTTGGGACCCGCATGACCGAGCTGTATGCCGGGTACTGCTCCGTAGGCTTTAGAGAACGAGGCGATGCGCGCCAGCCCTTCGATATGGTCATCACTCCACAGACCTAGGTCACCATGCGTGATACGTCCCTCCGGCGAAACAGCCGTGGCCTCAAGCATGACCAAGCCGAATCCACCCAGGGCAAAGCGCCCATAGTGGGTCGCATGGTAATCGTTGGCCAAGCCGTCAGTGGCCGTGTACTGACACATCGGGCTGACAGCAAAACGGTTGCGCATCGTCACGCTGCGAAGGGTCAGGGATTCAAATAACTTGCTCATGTTTCTCTTCTTTGTTGATTGATTTCCATCTTGCGGTTCGTACAAAAATCCTGTGATCGCTGTTAGTAAACAGGCCAGTATGAAAAGCGACGTGGGCATTGCAAAGAGCGTGCAGAACCACAGTACCTAGTCACGCCTGAATGCGCTATTCATCACAGGGCTTCAAGAACCGATGAATTATAGTGATTGCTACAGAATTTATGTATTGTATAGTGATCGCTATAGATGGTGTCAAGTCAATTTAAAAATGAGGGACGGGCTGTCATGTCACGTGAAGAAAAACTGGATGGTGCCCTGCGCAGCAAAGGTGGGCGGCCACGCGGATTTGATCGCGACCAAGCGTTGACGCTGGCGCTGGATGTGTTTTGGCGGCGCGGCTATGAGTTAGCGTCCGTGGCCGAGCTGTGCGGCGCGATGGGGATCAATCCCCCCAGTCTCTACGCGGCCTTTGGGAACAAAGCCAAGCTCTTTCTTGAGGCTGTGGATTTTTATGAGCATCGCTACTGGGATGCGACGTGGAAAGCCCTGGATGCGGAGCCCTGTATTTATCGCGCCATTGCCGATTTCTTTGACGCGTCCGCCCGCATCCTGTTATCGCCCCAAGCACCTTGTGGTTGTCTTGTAGCGTTAGCAGCGGTCAATGTGTCCGATGACTCCGTGGAGGTCAAGCAGGCCATTGAGGCATTGCGCCGTGAGGGCAAGGCGTTGTTTGTCAAGCGGCTCAAACGCGCCATGAAGGAGGGACAATTGCCCGCTCGCACGGATGCGAAGTCCTTGGCCGGGGCACTTAACACCCTGCTTGAGGGGTTGTCGATTCAGGCGCGCGATGGATTGAGCATTGCAGAAATGAGGCGCCTTGCTGCGCATGCTGTGCGCTTGCTTCCAGGCAATGAACACGGCGAAACCTCACACCATGACAAATAACCAATAGGAAGCACATCATGACTTTGTTTGCGACCCTTTGTACAGAAGCCACGCCGCCTGACATCAGCACTGTCGATCAAGCTGATCTCATTTCTGGCACCCCCGAGTTCCGCTTATGGGAACTGGAGTGCGCGGGCGAAGGCATGTCAGCGGGTGTTTGGGAATCTACCCCAGGCAAATGGCGCTTTTCCAATCAGCACTGGGAGTACTTCCATGTACGCAGTGGGGTTTCGATTGTGACTGAAGCAGGAGGGCAGGCGCGTACCGTGCGGGCTGGCGATAGCGTGATCTTGCGTGCAGGATTCCAGGGCACTTGGGAGGTCGTGGAGACCACGCGCAAAGAGTATGTGGTAAGGGAGTCTTGAGTATGTCGCGTTTTGTGCAGGTGAGCCGCTTGGGCGAAGCTGATGTGTTATCAATCGAGCGGCGCGACAGGCCGATGCCCGCTACTGGCGAGGTGCTTGTCTGCATGCGGGCGATTGGCTTGAATCGAGCCGATGTGATGCTGCGTAACGGGCAGTACATCGACAAGCCGGCACTGCCGGCCTTGCTTGGCTTCGAGGGCGTGGGTACGGTGCAAGCCGTTGGCGCTGATGTCACACTGTTTTCCGTTGGTGATTGCGTTGCCGTGCTTCCGGGCTTTGAAGTGGGGCGCTATGGAACGTATGGCGATCATGCGCTTATACCTAGCGCATTCGTAGTAAAGCATCCACCCAGCCTGTCACCGATCCAAGGCGCAGCCCTATGGATGTCCAGCTTGGTCGCCTATGGCGGTCTTGTCGAGGCAGGAGAGCTACGCCCTGGCGCGACCGTGGCTGTCACTGCCGCTTCCAGCAGCGTTGGATTGGCGGCAATCCAGATCGCGCGGCTCATGGGAGCACGGGTCGTCGCGACAACACTTACCCGCGACAAGCATGAGGCATTGCAAGCTGTTGGTGCCGATATTGTCATTGCCACACGCGAAGATGCATTGCATAAGCAATTGTTGGCAACAGTGCCCGAGGGGATTGATGTTGTTTTCGATGCTGTGGCAGGCCCGGATGTCATGACGTGGGCTCAGGCATTGCGGCCCGGTGGGCGCATCGTGTTGCATGGTGCGCTCAGTTCTGATGAAACCCCTTTCCCGCTCAAGCTGGCCATCCGTCATAGCCTGATCCTGCGCGGATTCGTTTATACAGAAGTTGTCCGTAATGCCGCTTGCCTGTCCCGCGCTCAGGCATTTATCACGGAAGGTGTGCGAGTGGGGGCATTGCTTCCTCATGTTGATAGGACCTTTCCACTGGAAGAGGTGGCCGAGGCGCACCGCTATCTGGAAAGCGGTCGGCAGTTTGGAAAAGTTGTTATGACGACCGGAAACTGAGTCAAGGTGACGATCATCCACAGAAACTAGACGACTGGTCGGTTTTTGTCTATAGTGTCGTCATGAGCAAGGCCTGAACCGAGTCTCGTCAGCTTATTTTCGTTCTGGCAAGAGATTGATCCCGTGGTGGGGCTGCACTGCAGCCGGTCTTGCCGAGCTCGTCATTGCGGCTGGCGTGCTCAAGTGCGCTTTATTTCAAGTCCAAGGAAGAGATTTGGCAAGCAGCCGCACATGAGCCGAATGACAGCGTGCAGTCAGTGAGGGCTGGAGGCTTCGTTACTCGTCAAACTTGGAAAAGGTACAGCACCCTTTGGCATCGCGCTAGATATCACGAAGCGGCTACGGACGTTAGCCGCATATTTTAAACCTGTAAATAGACGACTGGTCAGTTAATTGGGAATTCACTTATGACAGATAACAGCATTCGCACCGATTTATTTTCGCCCACTCAAATGGGCTTCATTCATCTTGCCAACCGAATCGTGATGGCACCGATCACACGTAGCCGCTATGGCGAAGATGGCGTTCCGGGTGAGTTGCACGCCACCTATTACGCGCAGCGTGCGAGCGCTGGGTTGATCATCGCCGAGGCCACCAACATTTCCGCTCAAGGCCGCGGTTATGCAGCAACTCCAGGTATTTGGAACGAAGCGCAAGTGGCTGGTTGGAAGAAGGTGACCGATGCTGTCCATGCGGCTGGCGGTAAGATCGTCAGCCAACTCTGGCACGTTGGTCGGTTCTCTAGCACGCAACTGCAACCGAATGGTGAGGCGCCAGTCGCGCCCTCGGCTATCAGGGCCGAGGGCGATACCTACACCACGGAAGGTTTCGTGCCTGTGTCGATGCCGCGTGCTCTGGAAACCAGCGAAATTCCAGGCATCATTGAACAATACAAACTGGCTGCCGAAAATGCCAAGCGCGCAGGCTTTGATGGCGTGGAAGTACACTCGGCAAATAGCTATCTGTTGGATCAATTTCTGCGTGATTCCACTAACCATCGCACCGATGAATATGGCGGCTCTATTGAAAACCGGGCCCGCCTGACGCTTGAGGTAACTGAAGCCATCGTCAAGATTTGGGGCAATGAACGTGTGGGCATCCGCCTGTCGCCCGTCACGCCTGACGCTGGCAATACCCCGACCGATAGCAATGTCATGGCCATGTATGGCTACCTGATTGAACAGCTCAATCGGTTCGATCTGGCTTATCTGCATTTCGTTGAAGGGGCCACCGCAACGTCGCGTTTCATCCCCGAAGGCGTGGACCTTGATGTGTTGAGCGCGAAGTTCAACGGACCCTTCATCGGCAACAACAACTATGACCTGGAAATGGCCATTGAACGTCGAGCTGCAGGCAAGATCGACGCAGTGGCTTTTGGTCGTCTGTTCATCGGTAATCCCGATCTGGTCGAACGCCTACGTCGCGGCGCTGAGCTGACCATCGCTCCGCGCGAATCGTACTATGGCGGCGGGGCCAAGGGCTACACCGATTGGGCGACTGGCAACTATTGATTCAATGCCGACTCGCGCAGGCTCTGTGCGAGTCGAGCCGTTTATCAACATCGACTCTTGAAAGGATCTAGCAATGACTGATTTACGTACTCGCCCCCTTGGCAAATCACCAGCGCGTGTGAGCTCCATCGGGCTTGGCACCGTTGGCATGGCGGGCTTCAACAGTAAGGTGAATTATCGGCAGTTCGAGCAGGCCATCGACGCGGCCTTCCAAGGAGGCATTCGCCATTTTGACGCCGCGCCGTTTTACGGCTATGGAAAGGCTGAGTATTACCTGGGTCATGCGCTGCGTGAGCTTGGAATTCGTGACCAGGTCACCTTGAGCACCAAGGCCGGGCGTATCCTCAAGCCGGCCAATCGGTATCCAGATATCAAGGGGCGATATGCTATTGAATGGGTCGATGCGCTGCCTTTTGTCGCCGAGTATGACTATTCGTATGATGGCATTATGCGATCGTTTGAAGGCAGCCAGTTCCGCTTGGGGCAGGATTTTATCGACGTGTTGCTGATGCACGATGTGGGTGAGGCCTGGCATGGCGACCAGGCGGAAATCTATTGGAAGCAGCTTGCAGACAGTGGCTATAAGGCGTTGGATGAGCTGCGGCGCAACGGCTATGTGCATGCCGTGGGGCTAGGCGTGAATGAAACAGAGGCTGTGCTGCGCGCTTCGTCAGAGTTTGATTTTGATTGCGCACTGATTGCAGGGCGGTACTCGTTGCTCAATCACGCACCGCTTGAGGGCGCCTTCGACGAACTGCATAAGCGAAACGTAGCGATTATCGCTGCTGGCGTCTTTAATTCGGGCATTCTGGCTACGGGATCCAGCACGGAGGGGGCTTACGACTACCAGAAAGTTCCTGAGGAAATACGTGATCGAGTCCGTAGAATCGAAGTGGTTTGCGAACAGTTTGGTGTTTCGTTGGTCGCGGCAGCGATTGAGTTCGTTAAACTGCATCCCGCTGTGAGCACCGTCTTGCTCGGTGCTCACAGCGCTCAAGCTGTACGTCAGAACATTCAGGCTGCGTCCCAGCAAGCACCGAAGGATTTCTGGCAGGCATTGAAGGCACAAGGTTTGATCCCCGAGCAGGCACCGACTGACACAAGTGTATCGAACACCTAAAGTATTCCTCAATGAGATCATCTCGTTAGCTTCAAGGGTAAGTTAACGTGATGAAAAAACGCTGGCGGTTGCCAACACGAACACATAAGACAGCGGCAGCACTTCCAACACCAAGCCAAGCATCAGGCCAATGGTCAACGCCCAGTTGAAATAAAGCTTCCATCCTGCAGGCGGGTGCGGCTCCAACATTTGTGTGGTGTCGAGCTGGATAATGCCCAGGCGACGACGTTCGCGCTTGCCAAATAGCCAGGCCAGAAAGAAGGTTCAGAGAACGCAGGCCAGCAGCGGGGCGATCAAGGGCGTAAATTCCCCCCGGACATCTTCACTTTCATTGAGGCGGCCGCCCGCGCCGTCGGCCCTCCCCATGGAAGCAGATTACCAATACCGGTGCATTGCAGCAGCACAGCCACCAGAGGCAAGGACAGGCCTAAGCGTTTGTAGGTCGGCAGGAAAGCCGAGAGCACAATCATATATACCGTGGCACCATCGCCATCGAGGGCGACCAGGTAACCGAGTGCGACCGTGCCGACAAAAATTTTGACCGGATCGCCGCCGACCGCAGCAACGATGCGACGGATAATAGGATCGAACAGACCGGTATCGGTCATTAGCCTGAAATAGGCCACGCGAAGATCAGCATGACACCGGTCGGGGCGATGGTGCGAACCCCTTTGATGACCATGACTCCCATTTCGGGACCAAATCCGCCGATGAGCGCAAAAATGCTCGGAATCAGAATCAGGGTGGCCACGGCCGACATCCTTCCGCTGATCAGTAGGTAGATAAAACAAGCAAACATGGCAAAGCTCAATGCGACGAGCATGGTCGTGTTCCTCCGTCCCCCATAGGCGCTGGCCCAAAGGAGGAATATATGACTTGGTTGGGGGGGCAGCGAGGTGTCCTGCTGACCTTCTTAATATCAGTGGCTCAAGTTGGATTTGGATTGATCAGATGTACTGATCAGACGGGCAAACCTTTGGCGCGCAACGTGGCATCAAAGCGTTCGGGGTCTGAGCGTCCGGCCTGATTGTCGGCGCGAATCTTCGCTTCTTTAATGAGATGTGCGCGCCCAAGCTCCAGCGCTCGGGGCGCATCGGCGGCGGGAATGGCAATGCCCAGGCCGTCGAGCTTCTTGGCCACGCAAGTGGTACGGATCAGGCCGCCTACATGCGGTGTTAGCACCACATTGGGCAAGCGGGTCAGTGGGTGCCCGGTGGGCAGCAGCGTACATCAAGCCCAGCGTCATTTCTGCAACGGACTGTGCATTGGCGCCAGGCGTCACATAGACGGGGATGCCGCGCGCCGTTGCCGCCTCGACATCAATATTGCTGATGTCTACGCCATGCTTGGAGATGACCTTGAGCGTGGAGCAGGATGTAATGGCCTTGGTCGTGAGCGCAACCGTGCGAGAGATGACGGCATCGACCGGTTCGGTCGACATGATGCGCTCCACCTCCTCGACGCTATTGCTATCTGTACGGTAGATGACGCGGGGCACAGACAGACAACCAACGCAGCAGTGCTGCGTCATCAGGGGCCGCATCGTCGGTTTTGTGAATGGCCGGATGCGGCCAATTGCTGCCCCACACCAAACGGTCAGGGGCCAGCGCAATAAATTGCTGGGCGACGTCTACAGCAGACCGGTAATACGGTGCCTCTGCCGCGCCTTCCAGCTCCGCGCCAGACAGTTTGAGCCAAGCACGTCGACCGCCCGATGCCCACTACCGCCATGGAGCTGTAGAAGCCAGCCCCAGGGCGGTAGTGATCTGCTCGACCATCGCATCAAGCGTATGTCCCATCAGGTCAGTTGCCGCAGGACCGGTGCCTTTGTACGGGATAACAGTGATCGGCGTGGCGGTGGCCGTGCGCACCAACTCAATGGGCAAGTGTGTGAATGAGCCGTTACCAGCCGTGCCGACGTTGACCCGGCCCGTACGGCTCTTTGCATAAGCGTTGAACTGAGCAAAATTAGTGGCCGGAATGTGGGTGGAAATGGCCAGTACTGCGGGGTTGGCCGTGATACCGCCGATGATTGTGAAACTGTTGACGCCGTCATACGGTATTTTTTGCTGACTGCATTGGCAACCGCATTGGGTCCGGAGTTGCCCGGCAGTAAGGTATAGCCATCGGGTTTCGCACGGGCCACATACGCTGCGCCGACCACACCGCCGGCACCAGGACGGTTTTCAACAATGACGGGTTGACCCAACGATTTGCCCATCAAATCCGAGATGACCCGCGCTGTGAAATCAATATTTCCGCCCGGTGCGAACGGAACCACCACCGTAATGGCCCGAGTCGGCCAGTCTTGTGCCAAGGCCCCTGAACTAGAGAGGGCCAGCGCCGCTATGGCTGCTAGTTTGCTTAACGTGTGCATGTTTTGTCTCCTGTTAGCTGTCAGACCAATCCACCTTCTCTGGTCAAGGCGCGATTGCCATTTCTAATAACTGTTATGAGCTCGCATTGTTCAGTCGACAAATCATTCCGTCTATTGGATAGTTTTCATCAAACAATTCCTAAAAGTTATCAATGAATCTTAATTTTCGGGACCTTAAATATTTTCAGATAGTGGCCGAACTCGGGAATGTCGGTTTGGCTGCGGATAAGTTGGGACGCACGAAACCGGCGTTGAGCAAGGCGATTCATCGTCTTGAGGATGCCTTTGAGTGCGAACTGTTCGAGCGCAAAGGCCGAGGCATTCAACTGACCGCCGTGGGAGAGGTCCTGCTGGCACGAGCGCGACTGCTGCGTGGAGCGACTGAAGAAGTGCTGCGGGAGGTTAATGATTTCTCTCGTGGTCAAGCCGGCCATGTGAGGATTGGCAGCGGCCCATCGCCGCTGATTATGTCTTGCCCGAAATCTGCAATTTGCTCTTGGCCCAGGCCCAGGGCACGACTATCTGGATTGCCACTGGACCGAGCCTTATGCTCAGAGAGCGTCTCAAGGAAGGCTCGCTGGATCGGTTGATCGGCCTGATGGCCGAGGACTGTGACGAACTGGTATCGCATGCCATTGTTGACGATGTCGTTGTCGTTGCTACCAGCGGCCAGCCCCCGATATTTGATCTTCCGAAGATTACCGTTCAGGATCGGCCCACATGCGAGAACGATGTTGCTATCTCGTCCGTGACGGTCTATGCCTTATTGAGTAGCCGACCGGTCAGTTTAGATGGTAGAATTGAAAAATGAAGAAGAAAACCGTGCAAGATACCCGCCAGCATATTGTAGATGTGGCCCGTGCGCTGATGTCCAGTAAGGGCTACACCGCCGTGGGTTTGGCCGAGATCGTCATGGCCGCTGGCATCCCTAAGGGCTCGTTCTATTACTACTTCAAATCGAAAGAGGAGTTTGGGCAGGCGTTGCTGGAAGATTATTTCGCCACCTATCTCCCTAAAGTCGATGTGCACTTGCGTGGCCCTGGCTCAGGACGCGAGCGATTGATGGCTTATTTTCAATTCTGGGCAGATACGCAAGGCATGGGGTTGGCCCTGGACAAGTGCCTGGTGGTCAAGCTCGGTCCTGAAGTGTGTGACTTGTCCGAGGATATGCGCTTAGTCTTGCGGCAGGGCACCGAGGCGGTGGTAAGCCGTATTGCGCAGTGCATCGAGCAAGGTCAGGCGGACGGCTCGATTGGCACTTCGGCATCCGCGCCAGTTCTGGCATCGGCGTTGTATCAGCTTTGGCTGGGCGCTTCGCTGCTGGGCAAAGTGGGTCAGTCAGTCTCCTTTGACACGGCCCGTATCGCTACGGAGCAACTATTAGTCTGACCCCCTGGACCGAAAGTTACACAAGGTCTGACTCAATTTATGTTGTCATTAATTAGGATTCTTTCATGAGTCGTGTTTTCATCGTCGGCGGGGCGGGTAAGGTCGGTCGCCGTCTAGCCCAACAGTTGGCCGGCCGTGGCCATCAGCCACGTTCGCTGTATCGGCACCCCGATCAGACTGAAGTATTGAGCGCACTGGGCACTGAGCCTGTGCTCGGTAGCTTGCTGGAACTCGATGCCGATGCCCTGGCGCAACGGATGGCCGGTAGCGACGTCGTGGTGTTTTCTGCAGGAGCTGGCGGCAAGGGCGGCCCCGAGATGACCGATGCCATTGATGGACGTGGTCTCGAGCTGACCGTCGCGGCAGCACACCTGGCAGGTATCCGCCGCTTGCTGCTGGTATCGGTGTTTCCGGAAGCACTGCGCGGCACGAGTGTCTCTGCTACGTTCGAGAACTACATTGCGGTCAAAAAGCGCGCCGAGGTGCATCTCGTCGCCACAGACCTGGACTGGGTCATTATCCGGCCCGGCACGCTGCTTGACTCACCCGGCAGTGGCCGCATTCGCGCGGATCTTGCCGTACCTTATGGTGAAATATCGCGCGATGATGTCGCCGCCACCTTGGCCGAAATTATCGAGCAGCCGTCAGTGAGCCGTTGCATCATCGAGCTGACGCAGGGCGACACGCCCATCGCTGAAGCCGTGCAGCGCTTGACATGCCGTTGATGTTTGCTCGGAGCCCACGCCCATGAAGCTTTTGCTCGCCGGTGCCACTGGATTGGTCGGTAGCCATGTGCTGCGTCTGGCGCTTGATGATCCGCGCATTGCGCGGGTGACGGCGCCGGTTCGTCGACCGTTGCCCTTTTCTCACCCCAAGCTGCTTGCGCCTGTCGTGGACTACGAGGCACTGCCCGCAGAGGTTGATTGGTGGCGAGCGGATGCCGTGATCTGCACACTGGGCACCACCATGAAAGCCGCTGGCTCGAAGGCAGCCTTTCGCCGTGTGGATCACGATTACCCCTTGGTGTTCGGACAGGTGGCGCACCGTCACGGAGCGTCGACCTATGTGCTAAATTCCGCTGTCGGGGCAAGCCCCGATTCGCATTTTTTCTACAATCGCGTTAAAGCGGCATTGGAGCAGGACCTGGCTCAGGTGGGTTTTGCGTCGCTGACTTTTGCCCGGCCCGGGCTAATTGGCGGAAAGCGGGCGGAATCACGCCCCGCCGAGCGTACCATGGTTTTAACTCTGGGGGTGCTCTCGCCGCTGCTGCCCCAGCGCTGGCGCGTGTGTCCACCGCAGAAGATCGCCCAAGCCATGATTGAATCGGCACTTAAGGCGCAGCCTGGTATCCATGTTGTCCCTTTTGCCGCTATGTCGCAATGAATATCCCAACCTATGAACACGCACATCGCCCCAGTACCACTGCCTAAGTCGCACCGGCTCATTAACCACGGTCCCTCCGTGCTGGTTTCTGCCCGTCATGGCGGGGTGGACAACGTCATGGCTGCAGCATGGGCCTGCGCATTGGACTATGTCCCGCCAAAGCTCACGGTGGTGCTGGATAAGGCTGCCAAGACTCGCGAACTGGTTGAACAAAGTGGTCTGTTTGTTATCCAGGTGCCGACGGTTTCTCAGCTTGAACTGACCAGCGCCGTAGGCACGCACAGTCTTGCGACCGACCCGAACAAGTTGGCCAACTGTGGCGTGCAGCTATTTGGCATTGACGGATTCGACCTGCCATTTGTCGCTGGCTGCTCGGCCTGGTTGGCCTGCCGGGTAATCCCCGAGCAGCATAACCAGCAAACCTATGACCTGTTCATCGGTGAGATCGTGGGTGCTTGGTCGGATACCCGTGTGTTTCGAGATGGGCATTGGCATTTCGAGCGGGCCGATCCGGCCTGGCGCAGCCTGCACTACATCGCCGGCGGACATTTTTATGCCACAGGCGAGGCGCTGCCTGTGCAAGAGGGGGCCCCTTGAATGGCTTCGTGGGGGCCGGTGGCTGCCATTGCCGTTCGTTCCCCGCGCTGATGGCGGTGTTGAGCTATGCTCATGCCCCTGAACGTGTTGCGCGACCCGTAGCGTGATCGCTCCTCAAACGTCGCTGGCTTGGGCTTTGGTCTAAGGACATACCCTCGCTTTGCCTCTTGCTTCTGACTTCTCCTAATTCAAACTTGCGGCTGCATGGATTAAGGTTGCTCCCGTGCGTTGCTTAGGAGAGTGAGTCCGTGCCGGTTAAATCCAATCCTGATAATTATTTGGCGGTTCAGCGTAGTTTGCGCCGACGTTTACTGAGCCGGTCGTACCTCCCCTGGTCCGAGGGCAGGGATCTGGCCGCTTATCTCCTTTTGCATCTTGATGATTTGCAGGTGGCGTGGCGATGTAGCATTGAATGGCCGCATCACTTGATGGCTTGTGCTCGTGCGGATGGTGGTTTTGCGACACTCGTTGACGGCATTTATAGACCGGGAGCCTGTGAGGTAATCGATGCCGGCATAGGCATTGTCTCCCTAGCTGGGGTGCGCGTGGATAATAGGCACCCGACCATGCAACGTTTATGGAGCAATCGGCGCGCTGCGCTTGCATAATGACGTCTTAGCCGTCACGTCTGATGATGGGGCAGTTTGCCGTCTCCCTAGAATGGATTGCCCTCATACGTCGTATAAGGGCATGAAACGACAAAGAAAGGAGACACACACTCTGGGCCGTTCTTCGGAACCCCTGGTTTGTCATTCCGAAAGCATGATGATGACCGATGAGCGGCGTATCGTTGGCAGGCATGCGGCATTGAAGATCAGTACATCAGGATGGTGAATCGGTCTGGCATGACTTCGTTGGTGAGGGCTTGGTGCTCAAACCGCTGCGGTTTGACCTGCGTAACTCCCTGTATGTTTGTATTTTGTGGGCTAAGAAAGCCGGCATGCTGGGTTGTCACCGCCATCACTGTCAGGAGCGCCGCGGGCACGCGTCGCAAACCTGCCTCCTAGCGTGGTCCGTTGCCTTCGCTACGCCCTAGCGGCAATTGAGTTTGCCTCTTAGTCCTGCGTGGGACTAGCCGTTCAGAGGAGAACGTATTTCTCACGAATTGGCCTTACCGGAGCGCTACGGTCGATTAAAAATCGTGAGTATTGCCTTGATCTTGTGCCAAATCACAAATTAAGCGTGCAAAAACTCCTGCAGGTGTGCTCATAAGATTAGTGGCGCGGTGTACCAAGCCGATATCGCGGTGAAAAGTCGCAACGCCAAGATCAAGCGCACGCACTGAGTTTGGCCATCTGTGCTGTGTGAATGTTTGAGGAACCAATGCAACCCCGACCCCGTTAATGACCAACTGGGTAATGGCCTCTAACTCGTCAAGTTCGCATACCTGCTTCACGCGAAGGTTGCGCTCGCGCAGAAACCGATCGACTTGCCGGCCCCCGAACGACGTTTTGTCGTATCGAATGAATGGTCTGCTACAGAGCAATTCGGCCCAGTCATCTTCTTGTTCAGTACTTGGCACCAGAAGGCGAAAGGGTTCTCGAGCAAGGGACGTCCATCTTAGGTCACTGTGAAGTGAGAAGGGGGGGCGGATTATGGCAGCCATGTCGAGCTCGCCTGCGTCTACAGCGTTAAGCAGTGACAGTGAGACACCCGGAACAATATGGGTGCGTGACGTGGGTAACTGACGATGAAACATGGCTATTGCTTTGGGTAGCAGTGAGCGCTGGACGGACGCGATTGCTCCCGTTCTTACCAATGTGGCAGGCTCTGGCTGTGTGGAAAACGTACCGAGATTTTCATACATCTTAAGTACTTCTTGAGCTTGCAGTAGTATCTCTTCCCCAACCCGGTTTAACCGCGCCGAGCGGCCGACACGATCAAATAGCTTTACCCCTAATTCGTTCTCCAAGCGTTGCATCTGTGCGCTTATGGCAGCCTGCGTCAGGCCGATTTTGGCCCCTGCTGCGGCAAACGAGTTCTCGCGAGATACCGCCAGCAGTGTCTTAAGTTCTCTGATCATTGATAGATAAAATTTGTATGTATGAAAAATATATATTGATTTTATTTATTAATTTATGTTTCTACAATAGTGTTTACCAATTTTCAGATGCCAGAAAATTGGAATTTATAATTAAAACAGTGACTTGGAGGCGTGGCGCATCGGTTTTGATGGGCTGTGGCTATGTGTTTATTACGCGAGGGGCATCCTTGCTTTCGCCCATGCCCAAGCGTGTTGCTTCGGAGCTGCTGTCAACCTATGAATTTCACCGTTAACTACTTGAGAGGTTGTTATGAGTCTTCGTCCTTTTCATTTGGCTATCCCTGTATATGACGTTCCGGCGGCCCGCCGTTTTTATAATGAAGTATTCGGTTTGACTGAGGGCAGGTCTAGCGATCAGTGGGTTGACTTTAACTTTTACGGTCATCAACTGGTGATTCACGAGCATCCCAAAACGGCCTCTCAAATAGAGGCGCATACCAACCCCGTGGATGGGCATGCGGTTCCGGCGCCGCATTTTGGTGTGGTGCTGGAGTGGGATGAGTGGGAGGCGCTCGCTGAGCGTCTCAAAGGATTCAACACTAAATTTGTTATCGAGCCATACGTCCGATTTAAAGGGCAAGTAGGGGAGCAGGCCACCATGTTCTTCCTGGATCCCTGCGGTAACGCGTTGGAATTTAAGGCATTTAAGGATATCAACCAACTATTTGCGAAGTAGTGATGTGCCAAAGGCACGTTTTCCCGTGTCTTTGGTTTTTCTTTGGTGGCTGGGGACTTTACGGCTGATGGTTGCTAGCTGTGCAATAAGAATATGAATAGGAAGTTAGGTAATGAAACGTGTTTCATTGGTTTGGCAAATCGTCATTGGACTACTGTTGGGAGTGGTGGTCGGTTGGTATTTCAATAACCATCCCTTGCATCAGGACTGGGTAAATGGACAGATACTTAAGCCCCTAGGGGATATTTTCATCAGGATGATGAAGTTGGTCGTTGTCCCTATCGTTCTGTGTTGTATGGTCTTAGGTATCGCGGGAGGGGGGGACAACAAGTCGTTTGGTCGAATGAGCGCAAAGTCCTTAGCTTACTTTTTTTTCATTACGTGCCTGGCTGCTGTATTTGGTCTTATTGTTGCCAATATATTACAGCCCGGGGTGGGTACCAGTATCACGGGGATGAACCAAGAGCATGCTGTGATGAAAATGGAGCCCTCAAGGGGGGTATTTGTGCTGTTGCAGAATATCGTCCCTGAAAATATTTTTCAGGCTCTATCAGAAGGGAAGCTGCTGTCAATCTTGTTTTTTGCCGTCCTATTTGGGCTGGCACTGAATGCATTGCCCTCTGAAAAAAGTAAGCCAGTCATAGGAGTGCTTCAGGGAACAGCGGATGCCATGTTCAAAGTAGTTGGCTATATCATGGCGTATGCTCCAATTGGGGTTTTTGGGATGATAGGCGCTACTGTTTCCACCTTCGGCTTCTCATCGTTGTTCCCTTTGCTTAAATTGATCGGCGTAGTTTATTTTTCGCTAATACTATTTTCGCTAATAGTGCTTGGAGCAGTGTGTTATTTCATTAACGAGAATATATTCAAGTTAATGCGATATTTTCGTCAAGAGCTGGTTCTGGCATTTTCCAGTGCTGCTTCTGCGGCAGTCATGCCTCAATTGATGAGTAAGTTAGAATCTTACGGAGTTCCACGCCGAATTGTGAGCTTTGTCGTGCCGGTGGGATATGCATTCAACCTTGATGGCGCTTCTATTTTTCTCGGTGTTGCTACCATTTTTATTGCTCAATTGTATGGTATTGATTTAACAATCACCCAGCAGTTATTGTTGGTGGTGACAATGGTCCTTACATCCAAAGGTGCAGCAGGTGTTCCTGGGTTTGCCATTATTATTCTTTCCGCTACGTTGGCCTCATCGGGTCTTCCTTTAGAGGGAGTTGCGTTAATTGCAGGTGTATTTCGGATTATTGATAGCGGCACGACGACACTAAATGTTTTAGGTAATGCTATTGCCCCTTTAGTGATTGCCAAATGGGAAAATGGTGCGGAAGCTGCTCAATCAAGCCCGACTTTACCGTCGCAACTGCATGTAAATTAAATTGTTTACGGTGTTGAGGTGAAATATGTTGGTTTTTTAATGATGAGAATCGATAAAAAACCAACATTGTATAAATTTATTTAATATTTTTAATGGTTATGGATAACAATCACCTGCGACTGGAAAAAGATTCACTTGGATCCAGGCTTGTCCCTGTGGATGTTTATTGGGGCGCACAGACATCACGAGCGATTGAGAATTTTCCAATATCGAGCAATAATATTTCAAGTATGTGCAGCTTGGTGAAAGGGCTAGCCTATGTCAAGAAAGCAGCTGCGGTTGCAAACCTAGAATTAGGAATATTAAGCCATCATAAAGCGTCGGCTATCCTGAAAGCTTGCGATGATATATTGGCTGGAGAATTACAGAATCAATTCGTTGTTGATGTTTTTCAAGGTGGGGCAGGCACATCTACTAATATGAATGTCAATGAAGTGATTGCTAACCGAGCTCTGGAGCATATGGGTTTGGAGTTCGGCGATTACTCGAAATTACATCCTAATGATGATGTCAACGCATCACAGAGTACCAATGATGTTTATCCTACTGCGCTCCGCTTGGCAATTTGGAGCGAGATCGGTGGTTTTTTAGAGTCTCTGGAAGTGCTGAGAACGACATTCGAGTCAAAGGCGGTCGAATTTGATGCTATTTTAAAAATTGGTCGCACCCAGTTGCAGGATGCTGTACCGATGACGTTGGGGCAGGAATTCAGGGCGTTTGCTGTTTTGCTTGAAGATGATAAGCTCCTGCTTCAGAGCGTTCGAGAAATGCTTACTCACGTTAATCTTGGTGGCACCGCAATCGGAACCGGGGTTAATGCCCCTGCAAAATTTAAGGACTTAGTAATACCTATCCTGGCGCAGCTAAGCGGTGTGCCAGTGGTCAGTGCATCCAATTTGATTGCTGCGACGCAAGACACGGGAGTATTTGTCTTGCTCTCTGGGGTATTAAAACGAGTGGCAAGCAAGCTTTCTAAATTTTCCAATGATTTGCGCTTACTCTCATCTGGACCGCAGGCAGGGATGGGGGATATTTTTTTACCTGCTCGACAGGCCGGGTCTTCAATTATGCCAGGAAAGGTAAATCCGGTTATTCCGGAGGCGGTGAATCAGGTTGCATTTGAAGTGATCGGGAATGATGTAACCATCACGATGGCCGCTGAGGCAGGGCAACTACAGCTTAATGCGTTTGAGCCCATTATTGGATGGAGTCTTTTTAAAAGTATTGAGCACTTAAGTAATGCGTGCAAAATATTGGCTATAAACTGTGTTCAAGACATAAGGCCAAATAATTCAGTGCTTTCTTCACGTGTGGAGAACTCAGTGACTGTGGTTACCGCACTCAACCCTATTATCGGCTATGACAAAGCATGTGCAATTGCAAAGGCTGCTTTGGAAAGTGGAGATAATATTGCCGATACTGCGGAGCGACTTGGCATAATGGGAGCCGAGGAGGTGATGGCACTGCTGGTGCCAGAAAACCTGACGCAAGCTCCTAAAATTCCTGCTGGAAATTAATTTCCAAATATACATATACTTTATATTGGGTTGGTTTTTCAAGTTTATATCCAGATCATTTTAATTTTTGAGATTTGAGATTTGAGATTTTAAATATACCATTGAAGTGAAAGCTTCAATGGCATATTTAATTTTGAAGGATTAATGAAAAGCTTGCTTAAGAATAGTTGGGTTACATCATGCTCGGATTTCTGTGCTATATAACTAAATTTATGGTTAATGTGGGCAAGGTGGGTGTTCTAAAAGTGGGCCAGTATTGAATTGATAAAGCTCTTGGGCATTTAAACGCAGTATGCGCTGCATCGTTGGGAATCTATTCCCCATGCTTCCCATTGTGCGCAAATACTTTTTGATGACACCTTGCGAAAGGGGCTGACTTCCAGGGGGTGAATATTGGGGACTCGATTCGTATGCGGCCAATCGCTGGCCCATAACATTCGGTTGGGATTCGATTGAATCAGCCGATGCGCCAGTTCAATGATGTGGCCCTGGTCCTGATCGTCATTAGAAATTCGGTAGGGTGCCGATAACTTGATGTAATAATTTCCCTCTGCTATACGGTCACAGAGAGCGCGTATATCTAACTCTTTGTCAGATTTGCTTAGGGGAATCATGGCGAAATGATCTAATACCACGGGGGTTTTCAACGTATCCAGCCACGTTAGCGAGTGAATAATGGTGCTGAAAGCGGCATAAATTTGTAGATGCATTCCCAGTGCCCGCATGGCCGCTAACCAAGCGCACACGTTACGTTGGATTTGTTCGGATGCGTGCTGTCCGCTGCTTTCCAAATTAAGGCGCAGTCCGCGTACATTTTGCTCGACCAAGCGTTCTAACACGCTATACGACGCATCTGAATCAACAACAGCCACGCCGCGTGTCGCATTGCCCAGCCGTTTAACGGCATCGAGCATGCACCGGTTGTCCGTGCCATATACACTGGGCTGAATCAGCACGACGCGGTCGATGTTACAGTTTAACAGATGCGTTCGCAGTGCCGGGACATCTGCTTGACCTGGCGTGTAGTGCCGGTTTGGCGTCATTGGATAGGTTTGGCGATCACCAAAAACATGCACATGACCATCTGTCGCACAGTAAGAGAGTAGGGTGGTCACGGCGTCCTCGCGTTGATGGTCCAGGTTCCGCCGCACAGGCGGGCGATGAGCGCCTCGCCGGTCTCTCGAGTACCTAGGCGCCCACCGACATCTCGGGTGCATTCATGGTTTGCAATCGTAGCGGCAACAGCGTGGAGAATGTCGTTGCTCGCCGCATTGAATGGAATTTGTTGGGTAACCTTCATATACTCTCAGGCCCCCATCTTACGCAGCACAGCTTACATGTCGTAGAGGATCTGGTCTACAGGGCCACCGCTCATGTAAAAGGCTCTATATCCGCTGAGCATGGCATTGGAGTCGTGAAGAAAGATTATTGGCTCTATAGTCGATCTTTCGATGAGGTCGACTTAATAAGACAAATAAAACACTTGCTCGATCCACTGTCGATTTTGAATCAAGGAAGGATATTTGATTACAGAGAAGGGGGCTGACCGACTTTAAATAGCAAAAAGTCAGTTTTTCTATTCATTCGTCAGATCAGGGAATATGTTCTTGGCCTGAGTCAATGAGCTTACAAAAGCATTCAGTGGCTCAGTTTTTTCACGTCCCAACGCCGTGCAAATCAACATTTCTCTGTGGGCCCATTTATCAGTGAGGGGGCGTAGTTGGAGCTTCATGCCAGGCAAGTAGGCTTGTGCGGCGTGTTGTGGTAGAACCCCCAGTCCCATTCCAGCTTCAATCATCCGGCAGACAGCCTCAAACCCCTGCATCTGCACGTGTAGTTTAAGCGGTTTTTCTGCAATCCCCGCTTGTGTCGTGAGTAAATGCATTAAGGAGGATCCGTGCTCTAATCCTACTATCGGATAGTCAAGAACGCGTATAAATTGGAGCTCATCATGTTTAGCCAACGGGTGGTTGTTTGGGAGTACTGCACATAAATGATCATGCCGATACGGACAGCATTCTAAACCGTCTAGAGAACCACTTGCATTGATGATGCCCACATCGGCTTCCCCTAGCCGCAAGGCATCTACGATTTGCTTGCTCCAACGCTCTTTCATGGTCAACGTGATATCCGGGCGAAGTAGGCTAAAACGCGCGATATCCGCAGGCAGATGCTGGGCCATGACGGACGTATTTGCTTGAATTCGTAAGACGTTCTTACGCCCGGAGTGATGCTCATCAAGATCAGCCTGCATTTGGTTAAGCTGTATCAGCAAGTGTTTTGCGTGCCTTAAAACCAGCTTGCCAGCGCTTGTCATCTGGACTCCCTGAGGAGTCCGATCAAATAATTTACTTTTTAAACGATGCTCCAACAGCGCAATGCGACGGCTGGCTGCTGCCAGCCCCATGCCAGAGGACTCGGCAGCCCGAGTTAGACTTTGCAACTCCGCAGCTTTGACAAAAAGAGCGATGGAATTGAGATCGGGTAGCATGAGGATGTGGCAACGATACGATTACTGTGACCTAGCCTGTTTAACCAAGGCTCTGGCACGCGATATTACAGGCTTATCGATCATTTTTCCATCCAACATGTAGGTATCTTCTTGGCCGCCTTCGCAGCGTTCTATGATGCGCCGAGCCCATAGTAATTCTTTTTGGGTAGGACAAAAACCCGCATGAATGGCAGCAATCTGCGCGGGGTGAATGCACAACTTTGCTCCGAAGCCTAATCGCTTTGACCGTTCAGCATCAGCCCGTACGCGATCACTGTCGTTTATCTCGACACTTACTCCATCTATCGGAGCGGCGAGTTCATATAACTTTGAAAGGTATACAAGACGTGAACGGAAGAAAAGTAGGCCTTCGTTTTCGTCATCTATCCCCAAGTCCAATTGAAAATCGATAGAGCCAAATGCTAGACGTGCCACATGGGGGGCACTGGCGATCTCTTTTAATGAAGCAAAACCGATGGCAGTTTCAATGAGAGGGAGTAGTTGTGCTTGAGGGGCCGCTTTTGCACATGCCGTTAACTGTTCAACTGCCTGGGCTTTGGGAACCATAATGGCAGATACCATGGGGTGAGCGCAAGCAAGCAGATCGTCGTTGAACCAGGGCGTGTCGTAACTATTAATACGTACGATGACAGCTTGAGACGTGTTCTGCAGCCAGGCATGCAGTTGCGTACGGGCCTGGTCTTTGGCATGTACTGGTACCGCATCTTCTAAATCTATGATCACGGCATCAGCGTCTGTTCGGACCGCCTTATCGAAACGCTCCGGACGATTGCCAGGCACAAAGAGATATGAAATCGGGATCTGCATGTTATCTCTCTTGTAGTAAGGATTGGTACTTGGCCACTTCTTCTGCATACAAATCACGCCCGTGTACGTCGTTTGTCACGAGCAATGGAAAGTCTTCAATGGTCAATTGTTGAACAGCTTCGGTTTTCAGGTCTTCGTAGGCGATGACTTGAGCCGATCGTATGCACGAAAATAGCGTTGCAGAGATGCCTCCTATGGCGGAGAAACAAACAGCCCGATTTTTTTGGCACGATGCACGTATCGCCGGACTGCGGGGCCCTTTGCCAATGGTACCCTTGACCCCATAGTCAAACAGTACCGAGGCGTAAGGATCCATGCGATAGGCGGATGTAGGCGCGACCACACCGATAACATGGCCCGGTTTGGTGGGCCCGGGCCCACCATAAAAAACGACTTGATTACGCAGATCCACTGGCAAAGTGCCCCCTGCGCTAAGCGTGTCCACAAAGCGCTTGTGCGCCGCATCACGAGCCATGATAATCGTCCCGGACAAATAAACCTCATCGCCCACATTCAGGTTTAGCAGAGCGCTTTCATCGAGTAAGGTGTGAAGATGATAGGTGGCCATAATAATGTCGATGTTCGTTTATAAGGTGATGCTGGCGCGACGCCCAGCGTGGCACTGAATGTTTACAGCGACTGGAAGTGCTGTGATATGGCAGGCGTATGTTTCTATCGCCACCCAAAGCGCTGTCGTAGAACCGCCGTAGCCTTGTGGCCCAATTCCCGTTTGGTTGATCTGTTCCAGAATTTCCTTCTCCAGCTGTGCAACATGGGGGGCCGGGTGATGATCACCAATATCTCGAAGAATTGCTTTTTTGGCGATAGCGGTGACTTTGTCAAAGCTGCCGCCAATACCGATGCCGACGGTTAACGGTGGGCAAGCAGCCCCTCCGGCCGCTTTGATGGCGTCGAGCACAAACTTTTTTACACCTTCAGGGCCTTCTCCTGGTAGCAAAAACTTCATTGTGCTCCAGTTCTCACTCCCCCCTCCTTTAGGCACCACGGTAATGCGTATGTGGTCGCCTGGTACGATTTCGGTATGCACAACCGCAGGAGTATTATCGTTGCTATTAACCCGCAGTAAAGGGTCAGCGACGACTGACTTGCGCATGAATCCTTCCTTGTATCCCTTTCTTACACCAGCTTGGATGGCTTGCTCATAGTCGCCGCCTTGTACATGAACATCTTGACCCAGCTCGATATATACAATGGTCAAACCCGTATCGTGGCAATATGAGACTTGGTTGTTGCGTGCGATTTGGTCATTGGCGATCAGCTTAAGCAGTACCCTTTTTCCTTGCGGTGATATTTCTTTTTCTACCGCTGAGTGAAAATTTTCAATTAGATTGTCTGGCAGCAAATGACAGGCATCTATACAGAGTTGCGCGACTGCTTTTGTAATCTCTGCAGCGGTTATTTCTCTGATCATCATGTCCTCTTCTTATTCAATGGTTATGTTGGCCTGATCGACAACTGTTTTCCAGTACGTAGACTCTTCTTTCAAATAATCCGAAAATTCCGCCGCAGTACGTTCTGTCGGCAAACTTAGCGCTTGAGCGTGCATTTGATCTTGGAAAACGGGGGCACGAAAGATCGAGATAATCTCATTATTGAGTAAGTCAACAATTTTCTCAGGTGTGCCTTTGGGAGCGACTAAGCCAAAAAATGCAATTGCGCTCAGTGGCGCATAGCCTAATTCTTTTAATGTAGGGACATCGGGTAAGTGAGAAGAGCGTTGTGGACTAATTACAGCAACGGCATGTAGTTGGTTTGATTTAAGTGATGATATCAATGCCGGTAAAGAGTCAGTGCTGGCGTCTAGTGTATTTCCAATCAATGCCGTTTTTGACTCCGAGCTTCCTTTGAATGGAACGTGTAGCATTGGAAATCCTACTTGATCTTTGAGTAGCTCCATCGTTAAGTGCTGGAGTGAACCATTACCTGCAGATCCATACGACAAGTCGTTTGTTTTTGCTTTTGCGACCAACTCATTGAAAGTGCTGACGCCGGCGTTTGCTGAAACTACGATGACCTGGGGAGTTGATCCCACTTCTGCAATTCCAGTGAAGTCAGCTGTGGAGTTATATTGTGTACTTTCCGGATATAGCGCGGGAGTAATGGCGTAGGGGCCGGTGCTAGTCATAAGGAGCGTGTAGCCGTCAGGTTTGGATCGTGCTGCGTAGGTCGTTCCTATGCGCCCACCGGCACCTGGTCGATTCTCAACAATGACAGATTGTTTTAGCTTATTTTGCAGTTCCTTACCCAGCATACGAGCGACGATGTCCCCTGTTTGCCCTGCTGCGAAGGGGACGATAATGGTAACTGGCCGATTCGGCCAGCTCTCTACAGTTTCCGCTTTGGCAATACCCAATGCCATGGTGCTAAGTAATGCGACGCCTACTTTTTTGATGATCATGTATGTCTCCATCCAAAAAATTTAAGTAGTTGTTTTAGGTAGTGAGTGTATGGTGCCGTTTTTATTCTTTGAAAATGTCTGGGTCGATGTTTAGCTCCGCTAGGATGGCACTGGTGTGTTGTCCTACGCTGGGGATAGGGGAGATTCGGGGGGAGAAGGCGGTTTGCTTGCCCGGCGGCAGCAAGGTCGGGATCGGGCCCTGCGGCGTGTGCACTTGACACCAGCGCTCGCGGGCCTGAAGTTGGGGGTGGGTCCATAGACCAGCCATATCATTAACCCTCGCATTAGCAATCCGAGCTTGGTCTAATCGTTGTATTAATTGTGATGTTGTTAATGTTTTCAGTACGGCGTCTATTTGTTTCTGCAGTGAGCTGCGATTGGCTTGCCGCAGATGATTCCCCTTGTAACGCTCGTCTTCAAATAGTGCGTCTGATTTGAGTACAAGCTTGCAAAAGGCCTCCCATTCCCTTTCATTTTGTACGCCGAACATCACAGATCCACCGTCGCCAACCTCGAACGGGCCATAGGGGTAAATAGTTGCATGCGAAGCCCCGTTGCGTTGAGGGGCAGGGGCTCCATTGAAAGCGTAATACATCGGGAACCCCATCCATTCGGCAAGCGACTCCAGCATTGAGACATCTATATGCGAGCCGCGGCCTGTTTTGGAGCGTTGAAGGAGCGCTGCTAATATATTAGTGTAGGCATACATGCCGGCGGCAATGTCTGCAATGGAATTACCTGATTTGGCAGGCTCGTTTTCTGAGCCAGTTACAGATAAGAAACCAGCTTCGCTTTGAATAAGAAGGTCATACGCTTTTTTAAATTGATAGGGCCCGCCTTGCCCATAGCCGGAAATGTCACAAAGGATTAAATGCGGATATTTGGGCATCAATGTCGCCGCGTCCAATCCCATACGCGCCGTCGCACCAGGCGCCAAGTTCTGTACCAGTACGTCAGCGCGTGATAGTAGTTCTGACATGACGAGTGCAGCAGCAGGATGCTTCAGATCCAGGGCTAAGCTTTCCTTAGATCGGTTTACCCATACGAAGTGAGACGACTGTCCAAGAACGCGTTGATCATAGCCTCTTGCGAAGTCGCCACTACCGGGGCGTTCAATTTTAATAACGCGAGCACCTAAGTCAGCTAATTGCCGTGTGCAGAAGGGGGCCGCTATAGCATGCTCAAGGGAAACTACCGTGATGTCATCTAATGGAAGAGTCATAAGGCCGTTAATAATGAAAGGTTGGCCTTATTCTAGGTGCGGCTAATACGTGCTAGGAATAGCTAGTTGGCATAGACGGCTTCGATATTTTCGAACCCATTACAGTCGCTCACCTGTTGCTGGTGCCAGTGTTGATCCTGTCAGTTCTTGGCTGCACCCCGCTGATGCGCTCGGTCAGGGGCACCCACGGCTTTTTAGGGTCAACTGTGACGGGGTAGGTCTGGGCCCGGAGCCAATTCTGTGTCAGTTCGACGCCTGACAGAGTCGGCTGTGCCGCTAGACTGATCCACAGTCTGCGACGGATGGGGTCCTCATCCCAGCGCCAGGTCTCACCTACGAGTGCATTTAAGACATCAGTCCAGCTCATGAAGTACTCCATCCGATTGAGAATGGCGTTCAGTGTTGCAAAGGCACCCCAAGGTGTCGCTCGTTAACCCGAGTGCCACGGCCAGGCTTGCCGAAATGGAATTGCCAGAGATGGCACATTTCATGTACCAAAGTCTGCATGGTTTCGATCAAGGACACGACGGCAAAGTAGGCCGGGTTCATCACTATTTCGTCTGTATAGGTGCCTTGAGCATCTACAAATCGCAGGCTTGAGAAGTAGCCCAGTTTCATGGTCATCGCTACGTTTGCTTATACGGACTGTCCAAGTTCGTAGAATCTTGAGCGACATCTCATCGCTTGAACTGGGGGCCAAAAATTAGTCTTAGGGCGCTGAGCCCGGGGTTAATGAGCGAATTGATGCCTGCTGGGTAAAGATGTTCTTTGCTCTAACTCAAGCCAGATGCCTGACAGTATTCAAGCACTGGCACGCTGGATGATGTCGAATCCGATATCAATGCTTGTCTCTCGTGCCGATTTATTCTGCAGGCTGTCAATTAATAGTTGAGCCGTGATTTCGCCAATTTGGCGGCGATGTAGCCGTATAGTCGTTATTTTGGGTGAGGCGGCAGCCGCGATGGGTATGTCTCCTAATCCCATGACGGCTAACTGTTCCGGGACGTTCAGGCCCCGTTCTCGGCACTCAAACAGTACCCCGGCGGCCAGAAGGTCACTATTACAGAACACCGCGCTGAAATGAGCTTCTTGTTGTAGTAATCGAGTCAATTGAGGAGCGGCTGCCTCGATGCCAGCCGGTGGCGCTGTCGGAGCAGCAAATACCGTACCGCCTTGCGCATATACGGCCGATCGCAGCCCTTGTAAACGGGCGTGGGAGCGAGGTTCATCCGCTCCGATAAAGCCGATGTTGCGGTGCCCCTGCTGGCATAGATAATTGCCGGCCGTCTGACCGACAGCGAAGTTGGAAAAACCGACTTGCATGTCGATGGGATTAGGGAGCAGGTCCCAGGTCTGAACGACCGGAATGCCAGATTCGCGCAAGCGTTGCTCGATACTCGGGCCAGGCCCCTGGGGCGCGTGTGTGTGCCGTACATCGCCAAGTAAGACAACGCCATCAACCCGACGACCCAGGAATGTGTCTAACAGGTGAGGTTCACTTTCCTGGCGATAGTGGGTCTGTGCCAACAACAATTGGTATCCGCTGGCATTCAGACGTTCTGTCAGGGCTTCAATGGTTTCTGCAAAAACCAGATTGGAGATAGTTGGCACCATTGCTGCAATGATACGGGAGCGGCTGGAGGCTAGGCTACCGGCCATCAGGTTGGGGACGTAGCCCAATTGCGTGATGGCTTGCTGCACGGCAGCCAGGGTTTCTGTTGCCAGTTTGTCGGGCTGATTGATCGCGCGGGAAACGGTGACCAGGGAGACCCCGGCTACACGTGCCACATCACTCATACGGATCGTACCGTTAAAACTAGCGGATTTGCGTGGGTTATTCACTGTGTTTCTCAAAAGCTGACAACGCAACCCCCGTTGCAATGACACGATGGAAAGGGCCTGTTTTCAATGTGGCTCAGTATAAGCGTGCGCGGATAATCCGGCTCGAGTTTGAGCAGGAATGTGGTTAACTCCTTGGTTTATCCCACTAGGTGGGACAAATTTGCATTTCTGTGCAGCCGGGAAGGGAGCACGTATAGCGAATATGTATTTTGACGGCTTAATATGAAAGCGCTTTCATTGATCTGGTAGTGAACCAAAAAAAGTAAAGACAAGCCTTCGGGCGATAAGGAGACAAGACATGTTCGGCATTACTCGTCGTACCCTGCGCATAGCGATCAGGGCAGGCATAGCCACGTTGTTAATAACGAGTAGCAGCGTTGTCGTCGCCAATGATGACGACTACCCCAATCGCTCTGTGCGCTTGATTGTGCCTTTCCCTGCGGGAGGAGCCAGCGATCTGATGGGGCGTATTATGGGTGAACAATTAGGTAAGCAATTAGGGCAAGCCTTTGTGGTGGAGAACAAAGCCGGGGCTGGGGGCATTATTGGGACATCCGAGGTAGCTAGAGCCAAGGCGGATGGCTACACCCTGTTGCTATCGGGTATTGGCAGTAATGCCATCTTGCATGGTTACAAGCCTGCACCGAAATATGATTCGAAGAAAGATTTTGTGCATATTTCCCAATTGGCGGCTGGCCCCAATGTTTTTGTGGTCCATCCGTCTTTCCCGGCGCAGAACTTCCAGGAGTTCATTGCTTATGCCAAAGAAAATCCGGGCGTTTTTAATTATGGACAAGTCAACGCATCGTCTGGTCATCTGTCCAGTGAGTATCTGAAGCAGGCGGCGGGCATTGATATCGTCGGTATTCCTTACAGTGGCAGTGCGCCTGCTTTGACGGATGTACTGTCCAATCAGATTTCCGGCATGTTTACCAACCAGGATTCTGTGTACCCCTATGTGCAGAGCGGCCGCTTGCGGGCATTGGCGGTGACGGGAGCTGAGCGTAACCCCTTGTTTCCGGATGTGCCCACTGTAGCGGAATCGGGTTACCCAGGGTTCCAGGCTGTGTCGTGGTTTGGATTGTCTGCGCCCGCTGGAACGCCGCAAGTGGTTCTGGATAAGTTGGAGAAGGCCATGCAGCAAGGGTTTGCCGACCCGGCGGTTCGCAGCCGTTTGGAACAATTGGGTTTTGCGGTTGTGGCTTCCAATTCTCAGGACTTCAGTGCATTTGTCAGCCAGGAAATTGATCATTGGATGGAAGTAATCCGTGCATCTGGCATTCAGTTTGATTAGTGAGCTGATGGCAGGCTGGGTCAGGAGTGGCCCAGACCGTTTGTCCCCATGTTTTTGAAAGGAAGCAGAAATGGCTGTTGAGTCAAATGTTGTGTCGTATGCCAGGACGGCAGAGAATACCCGCACCGCAGCACAAAGTGGTGATCGTATCGAGTGGGTCAAGGTTTCCTTGATTTACTTGCCGCTTGCCACGCCGGTATCAGATGCCAAAGTGTTAACTGGTCGTCAGAAACCGCTAACAGAAATTGCTTTTGTCTTTGCTGAGATCCGTACGCGGGACGGGTATGACGGTATTGGCTTTGGATATTCCAAGCGGGCCGGTGGGCAGGGCATGTATGCGCATGCCAAAGAGATTGCGCCCAATTTATTGGGTGAAGACCCCAATGATATTTCCCGTATTTTTACGAAATTGCTCTGGGCGGGGGCCTCTGTTGGACGGAGCGGCATGACCACCCAGGCGATTGCGCCCTTTGATATTGCCCTGTGGGATATGAAGGCTAAGCGTGCTGGCTTACCGCTGGCCAAGTTGCTGGGCGCACATCGCGATTCGGTGCAGTGCTACAACACGTCGGGTGGGTTTTTACATACACCCTTAGAGCAAGTGTTGAAAAACGTGCAGATTTCTCGGGAAAGCGGTATTGGCGGTATTAAGTTGAAGGTGGGCCACCCTGATCTGTCGGTTGACATCCAACGGGTGGGCGAAGTGCGTGCCCTGCTGGGAGCAGACTTTCCGTTGATGGTCGATGCCAATCAGCAGTGGGATCGTCAGCAGGCCACCCGTGCTTGTCGAGCGCTGGAGGCATTTGACTTGACCTGGATTGAGGAACCCTTGGATGCGTATGACTTTGCCGGTCATGCGCAATTGGCAGACCGGTTTGATACGGCGATTGCAACAGGAGAAATGCTGACCAGTGCGGCTGAGCATGCTCAATTGATTCAGGCGGGCGGTGGGGATTTCATTCAGCCGGATGCACCGCGTGTCGGCGGTATTACGCCCTTTTTGCAGATTATGTCGATGGGGGCGTTGCAAGGTTGCAAGCTGGCTCCACACTTTGCGATGGAAATTCACCTTCATTTGGCTGCAGCGTATCCTATTGAGCCGTGGCTGGAACATTTTGAGTGGCTGGGGCCGTTGTTCAATGAGCAAATGCAGTTAAAAGAGGGTCGAATGCATGTCAGTGATCGGCCTGGGCTGGGGATCTCTCTGTCCGAGCAAGCGCTAGGTTGGCGTGCGGATTATCAGGAGTTCGATAACCAGCCCTGACCGGCTCATATCTAATGGGCTTAGCGGGTTTGCCCGTGCAGCCCGAGCACATGCTTCGCTGTGTTCGGGCTGTTTGCTGTTTGTATCAAGGTGGCATCGCCACTGGGTTGGGGCAATAGGACTGGTTAGCTTGTGGGCTGATGAAGATGTACTGACTTAGGCTAATAGTGTTAGCTTAAAGACTTGGCCGGACAATGGCGCATTGCCGAGCGTATCCAGCGCAACCGCTTGGCGGGCTGACACCACGAAGAGTTGACGTTCGTCATGCGAGAGGGCCAGTGCGGTGGGGCAGGGTACGGGCAGGCCAATAACACGATCCATGGCACCATCCGGGCTTAAGCGTACGATGCTCCAGCCGTCGCGTAACGCCGTCCAGACGCCGCCCTGCGCATCCAAAGCGAGCCCATTGAGCCTACCCGATCCTTTTGGGATAGAGGCCAGACGGCGTGGGGCTGGTCGTGCGGGACTCAAGATGAGAATGCTGCCCGATTCGGGTGCCGTGGCATATAAGGCGTTTTGAGGAGTGTGCCAGCATAAGTCCTGCAAGACTTCATTTAGATACCAGTGTATGCTCAGCCGTCCATCTGCCGTAATTTCGCCCACGGCGCAGCCTGAGCGTGTTTGCAAGGCCGCCCAGATCCGGCCACGATCATCTTGGCACAGCGCTTGCAAGACGCCTTGCGGCCAAGGGCGGGGACTGCGTTTCTGGCCCTGTAAGGACAGCGTGAAAGCGCCTTGTTCCTGTATCAGCAGCAGTTCATGGTCACGGACCAGTAGCCCAAGAATAGGCTGATCCACGCTAAGCAGTACCTGGTCTTCAAAGGTGCCCGTTGGAGTTTGTCGTGTGAGGTGCAGGGCAGGGGCCAGTACATCAGCCCAAAACAATTGTTGGCTTGGCGTGTGCCATTGGGCGTAGGCACCATGAAAAGCCCAGCGTCCGGATACCAAGCTCAGGTCCGTTGCATCGCAAAGGGGCGAAGACGTAGGTAATTGCGCGCCAATGCGTCGGGCAGCATCGGCCACTTCCGGGCCGAGTAGTGCCAGCCGCGCCTGTGTTAGGCGGTAGGCGGGGCCTGCGACACTGATGGCGCCGCGCACTTGTCCTTGCACGTCGATGATGGCTGCTCCAACGCAGCGTATGCCCAATACGTTTTCTTCGTCGTCCAGGGCATAGCCGCGTTCTGCGGTCAGGCGTAGTTCCGTGTTCAAGCGGCGGCGGTCGACAATGGTTTTGCTGGTAATGGGTTTGAGGGTGAGCGAGCGCACCAAGCGCTCACGATCTTGCTTGGGCAGCGTTGCGAGCATCGCTTTACCCTGACTGGTGCAATAAAGGGGTTTGCGCTGACCTGGGATGGCTGTAGAGCGTAGGTTGTGCGCGCCTTCGCAACGACTTAGCGACAAGGCATCCAGACCATCCAGAGTGGCAAGATAGGACGTTTCCCCAGTCAAATCACGTAATTGACGCATCTCCAGTGCCGCCGCAGCCTGGATGTCCGGTGCTGTGTGGATGGTCCCTGCTATTTTGAACCATCCTACTCCCAGGCAGTAGACCTTGCGCACCGGGTCACGCCACAGCAGGTCGCGAGCAAGCAGGGTAGACAGCAGTCGGTAAACGGTACTGCGTGGCAAGCCCAGTTGGTCGGCCAGCTCACGCTGGCTCAACCCTGTAGGCGTGCTGCCAACCGCCTCAATAACATCCAGGGCTTTGTCCAGTACCTTGGTTCCTTCTACGGACTGACTCATGGCATGCTCCTGCCCGTGTCGTGCTATGTGGCGTTTTGATCCAGCACCTTATCAGAGAGTGTCGTTCAGGATGTGCGTGACAGACTTTCACGCAGCCGGTTGCGGCTGCTGGACAGGTGCAGTCGCAGCAAGGCACGGGCGGCATCGGCATCATGTCGTTGCAGCGCATAGCAAATGTGCTCGTGTTCCGTTTCCATACGATTGCGCAATGCCAGTCGCGCTTTGTCATCCAGTTTTTGGGAGCGTAGCTGTGTGCGGGGGATCAGTAAGCCGCCAATATAATTAAAAAGCCGCACAAACTCCTGATTATCGGTCGCCTCCGCAATGGTGCGATGAAAGCGCAGGTCGGCCTCGAATGGTTCCCGTTGTTGATCAATGGCCGTCAGCATGTCGGCAATGGCTTGACGCATGTCATCAAGATGCTGTTGTGTGCGCCGTTGAGAGGCCAGCATCACGGCTTCGGACTCGACTGCCAGGCGCAACTCCAGCACATTCAATAAGGAGGCCGCCGCTGTCAGGCTTTCCGGACGGATGGCAAACGCATCGGTGACCGGTGCGATGGACTCACGCACAAAAATACCGATGCCTGGCACAGTGGATACTTTGCCACTGGCGCGTAAATTGGCGATGGCTTCGCGGACCACGGTTCGGCTGACGCCAAACTCGTCGACCATGGCTTGCTCACTGGGTAAGCGTTGGCCTTGCGGGTAAGTCCCGCTGCGGATGTTTTCCGCCAGAATGCGGGTGACTCGTTCAGTCAGTGTTTCGCGTCGGCTCATGTTTCTTCTAAATGGATATCTGTGGTTGGGTTTATCCCAGCGCTCATCATACGACAAAGCAGGATGGACGATGAAACTTGCTCGATGAGAAACCCGTAGGATGAGTGAGAGGGGCTATTTTAGGGGTGTTGAAAGGGCATCACCGTCTGAATCAGGGATAGTACTAGTATACCCATCATATGGCTTTCTATAAATTGTCATTAAGTATGATGTCATATGACTTGGCGATATGCCGCTCTTTCCTTCTATGAATACGTTGGCTGGTACATGCATGAAAATTGAAACAATCCAGGGTCAGGTGTTTGTCTTTCCATCCTATCGCTGCTCTGACAGTGCAGGTCATTCGCACCCGAGTGAAACGGTTACCGAAGCAAAAATGGCCCTGCTGACCATCACGGCGGATGATGGCACACAAGGCAGAATTCTAGCGCCTGTCGAGGTTATCCGACCATTTGTGTTGGACAGCTTTGCGCGCAAGGTGTTGATTGGTCAGGACCCCTTTGATCGGGAGCGCTTATGGCATGCCTTAGAGCAATGGCAGCGCGGTAGCGCCGGTCAGTTAACAGATCGGGCACTGGCCGCGTTCGAACAGGCATTGTGGGATTTGGCCGGGCGCAAGCTGGGTTTGCCTGTTTATAAATTGATTGGAGGCTTTCGGGACAAGGTGCCCGCTTATGGCAGCACGATGTGCGGTGATGAGCTCAAAGGAGGCTTGTCCACGCCTGATGAGTACGCCGATTTTGCCGTCAAGATGGTGAAGCGAGGTTACAAGGGCATTAAATTGCATACCTGGATGCCGCCGGTGTCCTTTGCGCCCAGTGTGGCGATGGATATCAAGGCGTGTGAAGCGGTGCGCGAGGCCGTCGGGCCTGATGTGCCCTTGATGCTGGATGGCTTTCACTGGTACAGCCGCATGGATGCTTTGACGATTGGCCGCGCCTTGGAGCGGCTCAATTTCACCTGGTTTGAAGAAATGATGAATGAGCAAAGCATCGACTCCTATGCGTGGCTGGCAGGCCAGCTCAATGTGCCGATTCTTGGGCCTGAATCCGCAGCGGGTAAGCATTGGGCGCGTGCCGATTGGGTACGGGCCGGCGCGACGGATATTTTGCGGGCGGGGGTTCCCGGCGTGGGTGGGATTGGCCCCGTGCTGAAAGTAGCGCATCTGGCCGAATCATTTGGCATGGATTGCGAAGTGCATGGCAGCAGTGCCGGCAACCTGGCCGCGTGCGCGGCCATTGCCAATTGCCGTTGGTACGAGCGGGGTTTATTGCACCCTTTCCTTGAGTATGACGAGCCGCCTCCGTACCTGAACACGATCTGGGATCCGATGGACTCGGAAGGATTTGTCCATCTATCGCAGGAGCCGGGGCTGGGCGAGGACCTGAACCTGGACTATATCGACGCCCATACGATCAGTACCTATTAATTGGCGTGTATTGTGCGCCCTGGTGGCGCACACCTTCCAAAAAAAAGGCAGGATGAAGGGGACATAAGGTGCAGAAGGTATCGGATCTATTTCACCGAGTTGGTGGTCATTCGGGACGCTTGGCTGGCAAGGTGGCGGCGATGACGACGCTGGCGGCGGCGGTCGTGTTGGCGTCAACGACGGGCGCATGGGCGCGCACACCGCCGGATCAGCTCATTATGGGCATGAGTATGAATAATGTGCTGTCGTTGGATCCTGCGGCAGCAACAGGTAATGATGTGGTGGAAATCATTGCCAATCTCTATGACTTTCTTGTGGAGCTGGATCCTGGCAATCCAGAAAATGTACAGCCCGGGCTGGCCTATCAATGGGAGGTGGATCCTGAGGGCCAAAGCATTGTGTTTCAGTTGCGTGAAGGGGTACGGTTTCAGTCTGGCAATCCCGTCACTGCACAGGATGTGGTTTGGTCTTTACAGCGCGTATTGAAGCTGAATTTGGCGCTGGCCAGCGCCTGGAAAAGCTACGGTTTTACCGCTGACAATGTGGATTCCCTGATCACAGCGCCCGATGAGCGTACCGTACGTATCGCACTGGCGCAGCCTATGGATCCCAAGTTGGTGATTTACACACTGGGAACCAGTGTTAGTGCCGCCGTACTGGATCGCAAGACCATCATGTCGCATGAACGCAATGGGGATATGGGGCACCGGTGGCTGAAAACACGTGCCGCCGGTTCTGGTGCTTTCACATTGGATGAGTGGCGCGCTAAAGATGTGTTGCTGATGAGTCGGTTTGACGCGTATTGGCGAGGCCCAGCCAACTTCAAACGGGTCGTGATGCGCCACATCACCGAGTCGCAGGCGTTGCGCTTGATGATGGAGCGTGGCGATATTGATATTGCGACAGGCATGTCACAGCCGGATATACGAGCCTTGCAGGACAATCCTGACTTAGGCAGTCAATCGGTGCGACGCGGCACGATGTATTACGTGGCCGTCAGTGCTAAAGAAGGCCCTTTTGCGGATCGCCGGGTGCGACAGGCGGTGCGAGTCCTGATTGATTATCAAGGTATTAATCGCAGCATCATGCCTGGTTATGGGAAGTTGCACCAACGCCCCGTGCAGATGGGGCTGGAGGCGACGCTGCCGGATCCGGGTTATCGACTGGATGTGGAGGCCGCCAAGGCCTTGCTGGCCGAGGCGGGCTATGCCTCTGGCTTTAGCACCACCATACGCGTGTTGGCGGATGCCCCCTTTATCAATATCGCGACCAGCGTTCAGGAAACGTTGGCGCAGGCGGGAATTGAAGCCGCCATATTGCCCGGTACAGGCAATCAGGTTTACGGCGCCATGCGCGAGCGCAAGTTCGACATCATTGTGGGACGGGGAGGGGGTGGAGCCGAGCCGCATCCGCATAGCAGCCTGCGTGCGCTGGTCTACAACCCAAACAATACTGATGCCGCCAAGCTGACCAACTTCCAGGGCTGGCGCACCTCCTTTCACAGCCCTCGGATCAACACCTTGATTGAGCAGGCTGTCGTGGAGACGGATGCGCGGCATCAACTGGCGTTGTACCAGCAGGCGCAGCAAGCCTACGACGACGAGGTCGGGGCTATTTTTCCGATTTCACAGATGGTTGACACGGCCGTTCATGCCCGTGATCTGCAAGGATATGTCGGGCATCCCGCCGCTACCACGCGCTATCACGGCGTCTGGAAAGCACGTTAGCACAACAGCTAGGTGCAAGCGGCTTTCCAAGGCTTTCGGATGGGTCAGCCGGGGAGCGTTGTGCCAGCAAAAAACAAGAGCAAGCGAGGAGTAGTCATTATGTCTCAGATAGCCTTGGCCCCAGGGGCGGGCAGCGCGGTGTGGGTGGCGGCTGCCATTCGAAAATTGATGTCTGTGGTGATCACGTTGTTGGGCTTGTTGGCCCTGACATTCATTATCGGACGGGTAATGCCGTTGGACCCGGTCTTGTCCATTGTTGGGCCGGATGCGGATCAATCGACCTACGATCAGGTGTATAGGCAGCTGGGTCTGGATCAGCCCTTACTGACGCAGTTCTGGCTGTATCTGAAAGGTTTGCTACAGGGAGACCTGGGTGACGCGATTTTGACGGGTAACGCCGTCGTGGCCGATATCGTGCGCGTGTTCCCTGCCACGCTAGAGCTGGCCAGTGTCGCCATTGTGGTCGGTGCGGTGCTCGGCATCCCGTTAGGCGTGTTTGCGGCAACACGGCAGGGACGCTGGCAGGACCAGGTGGTGCGGGTATTGAGTCTGGTGGGGTACTCCACGCCTATTTTCTGGCTGGGCATGATGGGATTGCTGGTGTTTTATGCCTGGCTAAATTGGGTGGGGGGCGTGGGCCGTATTGATCTGGCGTTCGACGGTCTGGTGCCGCGTCGCAGCGGCATGCTGTTGCTGGACTCGGCCTTGGCAGGTAACTGGGAGGCCTTTCGCAGCACCATTAATCATTTGTTGCTGCCAGCTTCAATCCTGGGCTTGAACTCCATGGCGTACATCGCACGTATGACGCGCAGCTTCATGTTGGCGCAGTTGTCACAGGAGTATGTCCTGACGGCGCGGGTAAAGGGGCTGTCCGAACGCCAGGTCGTGTGGCGTCACGCGTTTCGCAACATCCTTGTGCAGTTGTTGACGATTGTGGCGTTGGCTTACGGCAATTTGCTGGAGGGAGCGGTGCTGATTGAAACCGTGTTCGCTTGGCCCGGATTTGGCCGCTATTTGACTGACGGTTTGCTGCTGGGCGACATGAACGCGGTCATGGGGAGCGTCCTGGTGATTGGCCTGATTTTTATTGGACTCAATCTGCTGTCCGATGCGCTGTATCGCGTGCTGGACCCGCGTACTCGCCCCGCGTGAGTGTTGATTCTCTTCACGACTTTTTGACAGGAATACCCATGGCAGGAAATCTGACTTCTTCCCCGACTCTGCATGGCGCAGACAGGGCCCAGCGCAGCGTATTGTGGCGGCGTCTGGCGTCTCATCCCTTGGTTCAGGCGGTGCGCAAATTACGCCGCAACCGCCTGGCGATGGTGGGACTTTACGTGATCGTGGTACTGGTGCTGGTCGCCTTGTTTGCCCCTTGGTTGGCGACGCACGATCCTGTACGCCAAGATCTGGTCAATGCCTTGCAAGCGCCCAGCGCCGAGCATTGGCTAGGTACGGATGAATATGGCCGCGATGTGTACAGCCGTCTGGTGTATGGGGCGCGTATTACGCTTTACATCATCAGCATGGTGGCGGTGCTGGTGGGGCCGGTTGGACTGGCGATTGGCGTTATTGCCGGATATTTTGGCGGTCGTATCGAAGCTATCTTGATGCGCATAACTGATATCTTCATTTCCTTTCCCAGCCTGATCATGGCGTTGGCTTTTGTCGCTGCGATGGGGCCCGGTCTGGAGCATGCGGTCTTGGCGATTGCCTTGACGTCCTGGCCGCCTATTGCTCGTTTGGCACGGGCTGAAACCTTATCACTGCGTAATGCCGATTTCATTCATGTGGTGCGCCTGCAAGGTGCCTCGTCGGCGCGTATTTTGTTTCGCCATATTGCGCCGCTTTGTTTGTCTTCGGTTGCCGTTCGTTTATCCATGAATATGGCGGGTGTCATTTTGACGGCAGCCGGTCTGGGTTTTTTGGGTTTGGGTGCGCAGCCGCCTGTGCCAGAGTGGGGTGCGATGATCTCGACCGGGCGTAACTACATGCTGGAGTGCTGGTGGCTGGTTGCAGTGCCTGGGGCGGCGATTTTCATCGTGAGTTTGGCTTTCAATCTATTGGGTGATGGTTTACGGGATGTGCTGGACCCCCGGGCGTAAAAGGCAGGGAAGGTATATGCTCGCGCCGCGGTAGCAGGCGGGGTTGCTGGGAAAAAAGAAATAAGGAGACCGATGATGCAGGAACCGCAGTTAACGCTGGCGGATGTGCCAGGCCAGCCCTTGCTGGAGGTGGATGATTTACATATCCGGTTCGCCGGTGAGGACGGTCCGGTACATGCCGTGCGTGGGGTCTCGTTCACACTGGGGTGTGAGAAGCTGGCTATCGTAGGGGAGTCTGGCTCGGGCAAGTCCACGGTAGGCCGGGCAATCATGCGTTTGCATCCACGCTCAGCGCACATCACGGCGCGTCGTTGTCGTTTGGGGGGGACTGAATTGTTGTCACTGCCGGAACGGCAGATGCAGGCGATTCGTGGTCAACGTATTTCCATGATTTTGCAGGACCCGAAGTATTCGTTGAATCCAGTCATCAAGGTGGGCGAGCAGGTGGCCGAGGCCTATCGGGTCCATCATCGACTCAGTAAAAAAGAGCTGCGGGAACGGGCCTTGGGCATGCTGGAAACGGTTCAAATCCGTCATCCAGAACGTGTGTATGACTTGTATCCGCATGAAGTGTCGGGCGGCATGGGGCAGCGCATCATGATTGCCATGATGATGATCACACGTCCTGAACTGATCATTGCCGATGAGCCCACCTCAGCACTGGATGTATCTGTGCGTCAACAAGTGCTGTCGACTCTGGACAGGCTGGTCAGCGAGCACCGTATGGGGCTGATTTTCATCAGTCATGACTTGAATCTGGTTCGCCATTTTTGTGACCGGGTCCTGGTGATGTATGCCGGCAGGGTGGTGGAATCGATTGCCGCAGCCGATCTGGATCAGGCACAGCATCCGTATACCCAGGGATTGTTGGCGGCCCTACCACGCTTGAATCAACGACAGGCGCGTTTGCCCACCTTGCAACGTGATCCTGCGTGGCGTGATGCGTCAACAGTAGGAGTCGCGGCATGAGGACCGAACACACAAGCATGATCGAGATACAGCATTTGCATTTGAGCTTTGGTAGCAGGCAACGGCCCATTCATATCTTGAAGGACGTGAACCTGTCGATCAGCCCTGGAGAGTCCTTTGGTCTGGTGGGCGAGTCGGGCTCTGGAAAAAGCACGGTATTGCGTTGCCTAGCCGGTTTATTGCCGCATCGACGAGGTCAGTTGGCAATTGCCGGGCAGGCGCTGTCGGATGAACTGGATGTTCAGCGTTGCCGGTTGGTGCAAATGGTGTTTCAGGACCCGTATGGTTCTTTGCACCCTCGTCAAACGGTGGCCCGCGCTTTGTTAGAACCCTTGGCCATTCATCGCATGGATCAACGGGATGAGCGTATTGATACGGCCTTGCAGCAAGTGGGGCTGGATACTTCGTTTCGGGACCGTTTTCCTCATCAGTTGTCAGGGGGGCAGCGTCAGCGAGTGGCGATTGCTCGCGCCCTGATTCTGGAGCCGAAAGTACTGCTGCTCGATGAGCCGACCTCGGCGCTGGATGTCTCCGTGCAGGCAGAAATTCTGAATTTGCTGGCGGATTTGCGTGCTCAACAGGGGTTGACCTATCTGATGGTGTCCCACGACCTGAGTGTGGTGGCTCATTTGTGTGATCGTCTTGCCGTGATGCAGGCCGGTGAAATTGTCGACGTGCTGGATGTGCATACGTTAACGAGTGCATCGGCGCGGCACCCTTATACCCGCTTGCTGATTGACGCCAGTCAATGCGTGACGGGTGAGCTGGATCAAGCGGCTGTGGCCGGAGACGAATTCAGCATTGCCGGGCCGAGCACCCGACAGGCAGTGGGAAAAGCCATGCCTGCCTAAGCTCGGTGAGCAGCTCCCTGAAGTAACGGGGCTGTCTCTTTCATTTGATGCCTCGGCACGTACAGCTAGCCAGAGGCGCTCTTCACTATGTTTTGACGCCTATTGCGCCTGATCAGGTGCAAGGGCGTTGCTTTGCCTGCGCAAAGACAGGGAAGACGGGTTGTTTGGTCGATGGCAGGCGCCTTGTCAATAGAAGAAAATGGAGACAAAACCATGAGCTATCTTGTTATCTTGCGGGAGCACACGGGCAGGGGCCCAGTTCAAGACAGGCGGGTTATACCGGCTGGGGGCAGGTCGGTCCGCCCTCGTGTCGTGTGTGCTTTGGTCTTGGCGGCAGCGGCTGTCGGACACAGCGGGGCAGCCTATGCCAGTGGCAGTGTGTTGTATGGTCGGATCGATTTGGGCTTGCGAAATATGAAGGATGTTAAAGCGGGGGCGCGTAGCTCGGATCTGCATATGGATGATAGTTCGCGCGGCCGGTTCGGGATTAAGGGGGAAGAGGATCTAGGCAATGGGTTCAAGGCTTTTTTTCAGTTTGAAAACCGTTTTTATGGGTATTCGGGCGAGCAGGATGGCGAACAGCTTTGGAAAGACAAAGCCTGGCTAGGGCTGGAAAAAGAGGGGATGGGCAGTTTGCGTATGGGGCGTATGAGCAGCCCCATTAATGACCGGGGGGTGAATGGTCGGTTTGAAGCCTTTGATGGCAATACCCTGGCAGGAATGGGTGGGCGCGGTGCCGCACAAGTGACGAAATGGGATAACACTTTGGCGTTACGATCGGCGTATTTTGGGGGCTTTAGCGCTTCGGCAGCGTACTCGTTTCGGGAAGGCCAAGACCAAAAAGATGCCTATGGCGTATCGATGGAGTACATGAATCAGGGGTGGACGGTGGCTGTGTCCTGGCAGCAGGATACGAGCGAGGCCAAGGGGGGGACGCCAGCGGATCATTGGCAGACCGCGGCGTTAGCAGCTCTGTATAAAACGGATGCCTATCGTTTGTATGGCATTGCGGCACATAGCTGGGATATTGGGGTCACAGATAAAGGACGCGCACGCACCTACACAGTAGGTTTTGGCATCCCGATGGGACCAGGCGAAGCGCGTGCGTCCTATCAAGCCAGTATGCAGCGTTATATGAATGGTGTGGATCGTCGTAAAGACGGGCAACGCCACCGCCTGGGCGTGGGTTACGCCTATCCGCTGAGCAAACAGACATCGGTCAATGTGTCGGTGCTACATGATCGTTATCAGGATGCGGCCGTGGGTCGGAATACCGGAACGGGCTGGGAAATAGCGCTACGTAAGAACTTTTAGGATCATGCCGACGTCAGCCCAGCAGGACTGGCGTCGGCAGAACAAGGGCTGGGCTCAGCTCATGTAGGGGGTGTCGGCCAAGCCTTTAACGCCTGGCCGAATGGCAAAAACCGCTCCCGCCAGTTCTTCTTGCCCTTTAGGGACGTTTTGGGGGCGGATCGATGTAATAACCAGTGTATCTAGATGTGGGCCAGCAAAGGCGCACATGGCCGGTTTGTCGACTGGCACGGTAATAGAACGATCAAGCTGACCTTCCGGCGTAAAGCGATGTACCAGCCCTGCATCATTTCCACATATCCAATAGCAGCCATCCTCATCGACTGCGGCGCCATCCGGCCGACCAGGGTAGTCATTCATATCAATGAACAGACGTCGATCCCCCAGCGTGCCGTCGTCGTGTAAGGGAAACGCCCAAACTTTTTGGACACTGGGATGTGAGTCAGATAAATAGAAGGTTTTTCCGTCCGGGCTGAAGGCGCTGCCATTAGGGGTGATGAAACCCTCCAGAACCAGGCGGGTTTGATCGTCTTGCGTGACATACAATTGCCCAGCCGCTTGCGCCAGACCCATTTTTTTCACCATGGTGGTAGACCAGAATCGGCCTTGCCGGTCCGTGCGGCCATCATTAAAGCGCATATTGTCGTGCGGATGTTGGGCTTGATGCAGGAGCTGGTGGTTAAATCGGCCGTCCGATCGGGGCACCAGCCGGAAAATACCGCTGGTCATGGCAGCAATCAGGCCGCCTTGGGCATGTAGGGCAATGCAGCCGGCAGGCTCATCAAGAGGCCAGGTTTGAATCTGCTGCTTGTCCCAGGAAAGTGCGTGCAGGCGCTGGGCATCGATGTCGGTCCACCAGAGCGTGTGCGTTTTTTCGCACCAGACCGGGCTTTCACCCACGATGTCTTGAGTGTTGACCAGCAGTGAGGCGTTGGAGGGTGCTGAGGTCATGATCATCCTTGAAAAATGGCTCAGTGAGCGTGTTGGGGTCAGTCGAACGGGCCGGTGCGCACAAAAGCGCCGCCTTGGAATAGGGCGGCAGGATCATCAGGCTCGGCCAGGGAGTGTTGAGCCTGAACCTCAGCCTCGAACAGATCCGAGCTGTCTTTCGGTTTGTAGCCCAGATGACTGGCGTGTCGGTTGTCCCACCAGCGGATCGCGTTGTCTGATACCCCGTAGATGATGGTATGCCCAACACACGGTGTGGTCAGGGCGCGGATCAGCAGTTGCTCCAGGTCGTCGTAACTGAGCCAGGTTGCTAACATGCGGCGGTCTCGTGGCTTAGGGAAGGAGGATCCGATACGGATGCTGACCGTTTCAATACCATAGCGGTCGTAATAGAACTGGGCGAGGTTTTCGCCAAACGCTTTGCTCACGCCGTATAGGCAGTCTGGTCGTAGGGCGGACTGGGTATGGACGACTTCATTTTGCTTATAGAATCCGGTCACGTGGTTTGAGCTGGCAAACACAACGCGTTTGATACCCTGCTTGCGGGCCGCTTCATAGAGATTGTAGGCGCCCACAATATTGGCCTGCAGTATCAGGTCAAAAGGCTGCTCCGTGGAAATGCCGCCCAGATGAATGACGGCATCAACGTCTTTTAGCAAGGACAGTACAGCCTCTTTGTCCTGTAACTCAGCCAGGCAAATTTCCTCATGGGGCTGTGCCGTGCCAAGTTCGGCTCGATCACTAAGGCGTAGCACTTGGGTATAAGAGGGCAGGCGTTGTCGTAGTTCTGCCCCCAGACCGCCAGCAGCACCTGTCAGTAAGAGGCGATGGAAAAGAGGGCGAGGCAAGCTTGTGTTTGTCATAGGGAATGTCTCTTTGTTAGGTAGTAGTATGTCTTGATGGTTATTTGTATGACATCATATGGCATGGTGGAAGAGTAAATCAAGGCCAAACCGCATCAAGGTGTTTGACCGATCTTTATTGTTAGGTCACGTGCCGGTGCAGTGGGGCAAGATATAAAACAGCTCAGCCTGATGCGCTTGATCCAAGGCCGCCGTAATTTCGCCCACTGCAAATGGGTGGCGGATCAGGGGTCAGGTGTCAAAAAGTTCATGCGCAGCAAGGTATCGCAGGCAATTTCCACAATGGCATCAATGCGGGAATTATGCGTTGCCGTCAGGTAGGAAATATAGAATTGTGCCGGCTCGATACGAGGATCGCACGGCAGTGTGCGCACCGTGCCATGAGCAATCATGTCGCGCAATAAGGGCAGGGGCAAAATTGAAATGGCATTGCCTGATGCAGTCAGCTTGGCAATTAAGGACAGGGAGTTGCTGGTATTAAGAGACTGGATTTGTGCGCCGCCTGCTGTCAGCCAGCTTTCTACAACAGCATGGAGCGTTGACGGGGCCGAGTGCGTGGCAATACTCATACCATTCGTATCTTGGGGGCGGAACGGGTCGGCATGGATAGGCAGTGAGGGCGAGGCCACCCAGGCAAACTGCATCCAGCCCAGGAAGCGATTGGTAATCTCCGGCCCGGTAGAGGGGTTGGTCAACAGAGCCACATCCAGCTCTTTGGCGTTGAGTTTGCTGTTCAGAATGGAACCGACATCCATCGTAATTTCCAGATCCAGCGAGGGGAAGTGCTCTTTGATCTGGGTGATGACAGCGGTCAAGCCCACGGTTGCCGAACATTCGTCCGCCCCAATACGCAGTTTGCCGGTTAGATCGCGACTTTTACGGAAGTGTTCCAATTGGCGGCTGCTGTGCAGCGCCTGTTCTGCATAACGCAATGCAGCCAGCCCGGTTTCGGTCAGTGTGACGCGTTGTCGTGAGCGTTCAAACAGTTGCGCTTCCAGCGTGGTTTCCAGCTCGCGGATACGCGCAGAGATGGCAGGTTGCGATAGATGCAAGTGCCGGGCAGTTGCATGAATGCTGCCCAGATGCGCGGCCCAATAAAAGGCTTCCAACTGACTTAGGGTAATCCGCATGATAAAAAAATTCTCTCAAGTTGGCGGAGATTATTGATTATTAGCGGCCGAATCTTGCGTGATATTCTGCCCTGCACTTGGTTCCGCTATTCCTTCGGCCTTCATTATAGTGACACATCTGGCATGTATCTGATTCACGCATTACCTCCCTCCATTCCGGCTCAAGATCTCGACTTTCTGGCTCGTGCAGAGCCCGCCACTATTGGTCATTTTCAATCCATGGGTTTTATGGATGCGGGCATTCGTGCTCACAGCCAGGATATACGCGTGGCCGGGACGGCGGTGACGGTACAGATGCCGGGCACGGACGGCGGTATTTTGCATCACGCTATGGGCTGTGTGCGTCCAGGTGATGTCCTGGTCATTGATCGCTGCGGTGAAGCCGTGACGGCCAGCTTTGGCGGGGCGATGGCCTATGCGGCCAAGCAGGCTGGTGTGGCCGCCCTGATCGTTGATGGCTTGGTGACGGATCTGGGGGAGCTGCGTCAGCACGGCGTGCCGGTCTGGTCGCGTGGCCCCTCGGTGGTGACGACGCGTGTGTTGGGGCTGGATGGCGAATTTTGCGGCACCATCAACTGCGGTGGCGTCTCTGTACGTCCCGGCGACGCCATCTTGGCGGATGAAAATGGCGTGCTGGTCTTGCCTCGCGAGCACATACACGCCGCCGCCCAACAAGCGATTGATTTTCAAGAGCGGGAGAAGCTGACGCTGGCCCGTTTGCGAGCAGGGGAGAAGTTTCCCGATATCGTGGGATCGCGTGACATTATCGAGCGCAATCGCGCGCTTAGCACGGTCTAAAAGGAACAGAACGTGGGGTCTTGGTTTCCACGTTCAACATTCTGCCAGATGGCAGGGAGGAGAGATTCATGAAAACAATCATAGGCGCCATGTTGCTGGCTACTGCCCACCTAGGGGCGATGGCCGCTGATTTGCCCAAGACCCATTTCAAAGTTGTGGGCGGCGGCAGTCATAACTACACCTTTGGCGCAGTGGAAAAACCGTTCTGGGATACCACCTTGCCAGAGGCCTCCGGCGGGCAGATTACCGCAGACTTAACGGGTCTTTCTGAAAGCGGCTTGAAAGGGCCGGAAGTGATTCGTTTGATGCGCACCGGTGCGCTGGATATTGGCATGGGCGTTTTTGCCTATGTGAGTGGCGATGACGTCTTGTTTGAAGGGGTGGATTTGCCAGGCATGGCACCCGATATTGATACCGCACGCAAAATTGCCCAGGCTTATCGCCCTGTGCTGGACCAGCGCATGAGTGAGCGTCACGGGATCAAGTTGCTCTCGACCATTGCCTATACCGCACAGGTGTTTTTTTGCCGTGAACCTGTTTCTAGCTTAAGTGAGTTGAAAGGACGCAAGATCCGCACTCGTGGTCGCAATATGGCCGACTATGTCAGCGCGTTGGGCGGCACGCCGGTGACTTTGCCCTTTGCTGAGGTCGTAACCGCCTTGCAAACCGGCGTGATCGATTGTGCGGTCACGGGTATTGGGTCGGGTAATGCCGCCAAGTGGTTTGAAGTGGCCAACAATCTTTACAACCTGCCCATTGATTGGTCGATTGGTTTCTACGGCATTGGCATGAAGCGTTGGCAGCGACTTGATCCGGCTGTCCAGGCTTTCTTGCAAGAGCAGGCCAAGGTGCTGGAGGATCGTCTGTGGGAAGAGACCAAGCGCGAGAACGATTTCGCCCTGTCCTGCAACACGGGTCAAGCTGAGTGCCAGATTCACGAGAAAGCATCCATGACGGCGGCGGCACCTACCGAGCAGGAGCAAGAAGAGCTGCGCAAAGTGGCTCAGGGCATTGCTCAGCAGTGGGGCAAGAGTTGTGGCAAGGACTGCGTAAGTCAATGGAATGATACGGTCGGCGCAGTCGTCGGTGTCACTATCGAGTAAGTCAGCAGAGGGCGACGCACGCGGGGCAGTTGCCCAATGCGTGCGTCACGAAGGATAAGACAAGAGAAGGAGTGGGTGTGGAGCGAGAGACTTTAGCGCCGGTGCGCGTGTTGAATAAAGTAGCCGGGTTTGGTACTTGGATTGGAGGCATCTGCTTAGTGGTGTCGTCCTCGCTTATTGTGGTGGATCTGCTCCTGCGCAAGTTCGTGGGGTGGTCCTTGGGCGGAGCCGATGAGATTTCAGGGTACGTGCTGGCTATTGTCAGTGCGTGGGCATTTCCCATTACCTTGCTGCGTCGCTCCCATATTCGGGTTGATGTGGTGTATACCCACATGCCGCGAGGCGTCCGGGTTGCCCTTGATCTGTTTGCCATGTTGTGCCTGGGGGTGTTTATCGGCGTGGTGACCTATCACGCCTGGCAGGTGCTGATGGACTCCATCATGTTCAAGTCCGTCTCTAATACACCGTTGCAAGTACCGCAATGGATCCCTCAAACATTGTGGTTCGCCGGGTATTTGTTTTTTCTGTTCACAATCGTGGTCCTGCTAGCGTGTTCCATATGGTTGCTTGCTAAGCGCAAATCGCGTGATGTTGGCCGTTTAATCGGTATTCATTCGGTTGAAGAAGAGATTCAGGAAGAGGTCCATCCGGACGATATTGCGTACGTCGCAACGGCAAATCAGGCGAAGCAGGAGAAATAAATCATGTTGTCAACTACCGTTATTCTGTTGCTGGGTCTGCTGGCACTGAGCGTTGCTGCGGCCGCCAGTGTTGGAATTTTAGGTCTGGCTTTGTCGGAATTGTTTTCGCCTTTGCCCCTCGCCAATGCGATTGGTGAATTGGCCTGGGGCTCTAGTGCCGAATTTTTGCTGGTGGCCATTCCTCTCTATGTCTTGATGGGGGAGTTGTTGGTCAGTTCAGGCGTGGCCGGGCGGATGTATGCTGCGGTTGCCAAGTGGGTGTCTTGGCTGCCGGGTGGCTTGATGAATGCCAATATCGGGGCGTCCGCCTTGTTCTCGGCCACCAGTGGCTCTAGCGTTGCTACGGCGGCCACCATTTCTACGCTGGCCCTGCCCGAACAGCGCAAGGCGGGCTATAGCGCGCCCTTGTTCCTGGGATCGATTGCGGCGGGTGGCACGCTGGGCATTTTAATTCCGCCCTCAATCAATATGATTGTGTTCGCCCTGATTGCCAATGTCTCGGTTCCCAAGTTGTATCTGGCCGCGACCTTGCCCGCAGTGGTGCTGGCCGGGCTGTTTGTCCTGCTGATTATCTGCGCGTGTCTGGTACGCCCAGGCTTGGCTGGGGAGCGCCCTGTGGTGACCTGGCGTGAGCGTATTGAAAGCCTGCTGCATTTGATCCCCCCACTGGCTATTTTTGCCTTGGTTATCGGTGTGATTTACGGTGGTATTGCAACGGCTAGTGAATCGGCTGCTTTAGGGGTAATCGCAGCACTCTTGCTGGCCTGGTACAAGAAGGCGCTGACCATCGCTACGTTGCGTCGTGCGTTTGAATCGACCATGCGTACCACTGGCATGATCATCCTGATTACACTGTCCGCATTTTTTCTTAACTTCGTGCTGTCCTCCATTGGCCTGACAACCTCGTTGGTGCAGTTTGTCACGGGTTTGGAATTGTCTACGATGGGCACCATGCTGGCCATCATCCTGTTTTACATCTTGCTAGGTTGCTTCATGGATACCTTGGCCATGTTGGTGACAACGGCGCCCTTGACGGTGCCTATTGTGATGGCTTTGGGCTTTGACCCGATCTGGTTTGGTGTGATGTTGATCTTGTTGTGCGAGATGGGTCAATTGACGCCACCCTTCGGGATGAATCTGTTCGTGGTTCACAGTATTCGTGGCGAGGGCAAGTTTATTGATGTGATTTATGGCGCCTTGCCGTTTTGCCTGATTTTGTTGTTGATGCTGGGTATTTTGCTGGTGTTCCCACAATTGGCCTTGTGGCTCCCGACTCAAATGTCATCTGTATCGTAATCACTTTGTTGTAGTAATGGATGGCCCAGGCTGCGTAAACAGGCTTGGGCCTTTTTATAGCATTTTTAAAAATAAAGTAGTGGAGGCTAACGCTATGAATTTGCACACCGTGAAGATTGAGCCTGCTTCGGAGGCTGAATTTGCTCCTTATGGAAAGATCATTCGTCGTCCGCAAGACAGCACGGCGGCCAATCTGGCCTCGGGGGCCGTGGAGTCTTGGCTTTTACCGTTCGAGGCAGGGGCCAAACCGCTGGTCATGTTTAACCGCTATCACGACAAAGGACGCCAGTTTTCAGTCATGGAGAAACACTTGCAAGTGACGCAGTGTTTTTTCCCATTGGGCGGGACGGCTTTCATTATGGTGGTGGGTGTATGTGGTGATGGCACAGGCGACATTGCGCCTGAACATGTCCGTGCATTCCATATTGAAGGCAATCATGGGGTGTTGCTGTGGCGTAATGTCTGGCACTCTTTGGCTCGCTTTCCCGTCGATGCGGATTATATTGATCTGGCTTTTCTGACCGACGAACATACTCAGCAGGAAATTGAAGGTCATTTGGCAGGAGGGCCTGTGCCGACACAAACGGCCTTTATTGATTTTGCCAAGACACACCAGACCGAAATACACGTAGGAGACACGGTGTCGCTGTAAATCAAGGCGATGGTGGGTCGGATTGGCGGTGATGTTGTGACCCAACGTAGAAAAAAGCGGTGCTGAATAATTTCAGCGCCGCTTTTTTGTCGCATTTGTGCCTAGACAAAAAGAGCACTGCATTTGGGGCCGGTACGATGCGCATTGGCAGCTCGTCCGCACCGCTTATGACATAGCGGCTTATGCGGCCCGAAGTGCCATTGAGGCGAGCTTACTCGCTATATGCCAATACCGTTTGCATTTGTTGCTGGTGTTGTTGACGAATCTGCTCATGCCAGTCTGTCTGTGCTTGCCAATGCAAGGCGGCATGCAAAATCACGGCATCCTGACCGTAGGCGCCTACAAATTGCATAGAGGTTGGTCGTTTATCCTGGCTCAGTCCGTTTGGTACGGCGATGGAGCAGCCTTGGATCAGGTTGACAAAACGCGTGTAGATGCCCAGTACACGATTCGGGTCGAAACCGGTCAGTGGCATGGCGGGCGTGCTGGTGGTTGGTACGACCAACAGGTGCCCTGGTGTGAGCAGGCGTTCCATCTTTTCCCGGCAGATGCTGGCACGGTTCAATTGCTCAAAATAGCGGTCCAGGTCAATGCGTTTGCCTTGCAGTAGATTACGGCGTGCTGCCTCTTCCAGCGGGGCGCTGGCATCTTCGGCCCAGGTACGATTATTCAGGTAGCCTTCCAGGCATGAAATGTCCGCCCAGATACCCGCCATGTCGGTAAAATTGCATGGGATAGCCTGGCGATGGGTCGAAAAGCCGTGCTGTCCACATGTTTTTTGTGCTGCACGATAGGCCGCCAGTACCTCGGCATCCACTTGGCCCAGGCTTTCATCATCCAGGAAAACAAGGTGGGGGAGTGCTGCGTTGGCCGCTTGCTCCAGACCCGCCTCCAATGCAGCACGTCGTTCAGCGGGCAACATGGCGCGATATACGGTTCGTACGTCAGCGGCTGTACGAGCCATTGGTCCGACGACATCAAAGCGTTGACTGAGTGGGGCGACGCCGTCAGCACTGGTCCAGCCTGGGGAGCCCTTCAGGCCCGTCAGACCGCAAAATGAAGAGGGGATACGAATTGAGCCTCCAGTATCCGTGCCCAGTGCTGCCGGTACCAGCCCGGCGGCAATAGCAGAGCCGGAACCATTGCTGGAGCCGCCCGTAAAAAAGCGGTCCTGAGCGTCAATGGGGTTCAAGGGGCGGCCTAGCGGGCTGACACCCCAACCGCTCATGGCAAATTCGGTGGTATGGCTTTTGCCCGCGATCAGAGCGCCTTCCTGGATCAGGGATGCGACAACGGCAGCGTTGGCTGCAGGGACATGGTTGATCGCTTGACTGCCCAGACGGGTGGGCATTCCAGCGACATCAATCAGATCCTTGACCGCAAGTGGCACACCGGCTAGCAAAGCATCTGGACGCTGGGCAGCCGCTTCATCCTGAACAGCGGTGTGGGCAACATGGGCCAGTGCCCGAACGGCCTGGTTTGCTTGCTGGATATGTTGCAGGTGCCGGTTGGCCGTGTTGGACGGTGAGTCGTTCAGGCTTGCCTTACGGCAGGTGTCTACGGCATCCAGGAAAAAAACCATCAGAAAGCTCCTTGTTAACTGCTGTCTTAAATTGTTTTGTCACCTTTTCCACTCGCCATAGCGCTGATGGCAGCCGTGACAAGGTCCTGAATCAGGATACAAGGAAACATCAATGGCGAAGGAAAAACATTCTAATCAAATCCGGGGCTGATTTTTATCATCTCCGAACGGGTAGGGGACTGTGGCTGTACGTGTTGGCTATCTAAAAAGAAAGCGCCCATCACGATGGCTGTTTTGCCTTCGTGATGGGCGATACCCAGGTGACAGCCAATGTTCCCTTCCCAGCGTTTCAGGGCGCTGGGAAGGGAGGTGCCCTGTCAGATTACTGAGCGCCTTGCTTGGCAATCACTTCAGCCAGCATTTCTTCTTCTTCGCCAGTCAGCTCGCTCAAAGGAGCGCGCACGGGACCCGCGCTGTGGCCAACCAAGCGTGCACCGGCCTTGACGATGCTGACACCGTAGCCTGCGCCACGGTTGCGGATCTTCACGTAAGGCAGGTAGAAATCATCCAGCAAACGGTTCATGGTTTCGGTGTCACCCGAGGCAACCGCGTTGTAGAACTCCATGGCGGTGCGGGGCACGAAGTTAAAGGCGGCAGACGAGTACACAGGCACGCCCAGTGCTTTGTAAGCAGCGGCATACACCTCGGCGGTTGGCAAACCACCCAGGTAAGTCAAACGATCGCCCAGACGACGACGTACGGCAGACATCAATTCAATTTTGCCAATACCGTCTTTGAAACCGATCAGGTTGCTATTGCGCTCTGCCAGGAATTCCATGTGATCTGCATTGAGCTCACATACGTTACGGTTGTATACCACCACGCCAATGCTCAGGGCCTGACACACTTGATGTACGTGTTGAGCAACGCCATCCTGGCTGGCTTCGGTCAAGTAATGTGGCATCAACATGACGCCTGCTGCGCCACATTCCTGGGCGATTTTCCCCATTTGAATCGCTTGGCGAGTGTTACCGCCGATACCGGCCAAAATAGGGACTTTGCCTTTGCAGGTTTGAACAGCAGTACGAATGACGTCGGCGTACTCATCCAGCGACAGGGAGAAGCCCTCACCCGTCCCACCGGCTGCAAACAGTGCGCTGGCGCCGTAAGGGGCCAACCACTCCAGACGCTCAATGTAAGACTGACGATTGAATTCCAGATTTTCATCAAAGTCGGTTATTGGGAAAGACAATAGACCAGACGACAAAACTGTTTTTAGCTCTTGAGGGCTCATGCCAACTCCTGAAACAAATAAAATACGCTCGCCCCAACTTATATGTTGTCTGATGACCTGGGCTGTACGAGACCAACAAGGGTGAGCCACAGCATTCTTTGGGATCCGCAAACTAAACTTGAAAACCGCCCGGTATTCAAGGACAAGACAACTTCCATCGTGTGGGCGCTGCGACCTGAATACAGGCCGTAGGCACCCTTTGTACTACGCAGCGATATAGACCGTTTTGACGACGGTGTAAAACTCTTTAGCGTAATTTGCCTGCTCGCGTGGACCGTAGGACGATCCTTTGCGGCCACCAAACGGCACATGGTAATCAACCCCTGCTGTTGGCAGGTTCACCATGACCATGCCAGCCTGGACATGTTGCTTAAAATGCTGAGCGTGCTTTAACGACTGCGTGGCAATACCGGAGGCCAAGCCAAACGGTGTGTCATTGGCCATTGCCAAGGCTTCGTCGTAATCGCGCACCTTGAGCAAACTGGCCATTGGGCCAAAGATCTCTTCGGTGCATATGCGCATGGTTGGCTCACACTCTACAAAAAGACCGGGGCGCTGGTAGAAGCCCTTCACGCCTAATTCCAGGGCTTCGCCACCGTGCAGCGTCGCGCCTTCATCCTTACCGATCTGACCATATTTCAAGTTATTGGCCAGTTGAGCTTCCGATACAACCGGACCAATCTGCGTGTTTGGATCCAGAGCATCGCCTACGCGCAGGGCCAACATTTTCTCTACCAGTTTTTCTTGGAACTGGTCAAAAATGCCTTCTGTCACGATTAAACGGCTGGACGCTGTGCAGCGTTGACCGGTCGAAAAGTAAGCGCTTTGCAGGCTAAGTTCTACTGCTTTGTCCAGGTCGGCATCATCGAGCACCACTTGTGGGTTTTTGCCGCCCATCTCCAGTTGCACTTTGGCTTGGCGTGCGACGCAACGCTCGGCAATTTGTCGACCCACCTGAACCGAGCCGGTAAAGCTGATGGCGTCCACGTTCGTGGATTCAACAATGGCATTACCAACTTCACGTCCTTTCCCCATCACCAGGTTAAAGACACCGGCAGGCAAGCCTGCATCAGCAATAATATTGGCCAGTTCCCAAGCGCAACCGGGTGTCAGATCAGCCGGTTTAAAGACCACGCAATTACCATAGGCTAGGGCAGGGGCGATCTTCCAGGCCGGAATAGCAATGGGAAAGTTCCAGGGGGTAATCAAACCCACCACGCCGACCGGCTCGCGAACCACCTCGACACTGACATTGGGACGAACAGACGGAATAACAGAGCCAGCCAGACGCAGGCACTCACCGGCAAAATACTTGAAGATATTGCCGGCACGGCAAACCTCGCCCACCGCTTCAGGCAGGACTTTACCTTCTTCTTGAGCCAGCAACCGACCCAATTCAGCACTGCGTCGCAGAATTTCGCTACCAATTTTGTCCAGCGCATCGGCTCGCTGCTGAATAGAACCTGCGGCCCAAGCAGGGAAGGCTGCCCGCGCGGCTTGAATCGCGTCCTGAACCTGTGATCCCGAGGCCTGTGCATATTCCCCGAGCACCAGATCCACATTGGAAGGGCTCACATTCTGCTTGTAGTCTGTGCTACCGACCCACTCGCCGTTGATGTAGTTATCAAAACGCTTCATTATCTTCCTTTACTCATGACAGGGAAGCCCGGCCTTAGTTGGGCTAACTGAGATGTCATCATACAACTTGACGGGCAAAATGATAGTAGGGTTAACACTAGCAAAATAAGGAAAAGGCTGATGTAGACTCGTTAATCATTTCGTCTCGACTGTTATTGTGCATTCACACATCTAGAAAACAGCTGTAGTTGTATGACAACTAACAAGAGCAAGTGTAGCCGATAATTAAATGCAATTCCAAGGCCTGGGCGTTGCGGGCTACCCACAACAGCCAGGGCACAAAGCCTCTGCCATGGCTTCACCCATTAACCTCATTCCGTCTCGATGTGGCACAGCGACCCATAAGACCGCTGACGGATAAACAACATTTTTAAATTTGTAATGAACCACAGCGCTTCTCATTTCTTCGCCCGGCCCATCGCCATTCTTATCCTTCTTTGTATTGGCAGTGGGTTTGCAGCCAACCACGTTGCAGCCCGAATCGCGTTTGATAACGGTACAGGCTTGTTGACGACGATTATGTTCAGAGCGGGTATTAGCTTTCTTACGCTGTCTGTCTTGTTGATCCTGCAACAACAGTCGTTGCGCCTGTCTATGAAAATATTGCCCTGGCAAATTATTCTTGGCGTCCTGATTGCACTTCAAAGTTTGTGCATATTTTCTGCGGTTGCACGGCTTCCGGTTGCGATCGCCTTGCTGGTTGCCAATGTGTTCCCTATCTTGCTGGCGCTGTTGACCTGGGGGCTGGGCGGCAAACAGCCTACCAAGCAGTCCATGTTGATTATGGGCATAATACTGTTTGGCTTGATTTGGGTGCTGGATGTCCCTTCTTGGCTTGTTCGCGACAGCGTATTCAGTCCTGATTGGTTTGTAGGACTGGCCTTTGCTTTCGGAGCGGCCTGCTGCTTTGCGATTGCCATGTGGATTACAGAGCATAAGTTGCTGAGCTTGGCGGGCCCTGTGCGTAGCCTCTTTACGATTGGCATTGTCTTGATATGCGTGTTGCTGCTGTCATCGACATCGGCCATAGAGGGAGGGATACGTTTGCCCGCCACGCCCAAAGGGTGGGTTGCCATGACGTTTGTCGGGCTGCTTTATACTTGTTCGTTCATCGGCCTGTTTGTGTTGGCCCCCAAGTTGAATATGGCGGCCAACTCTCCGGCGATGAATATTGAGCCGGTCACATCGATTCTGTTGGGCTGGATTTTTCTTGACCAAATGCTCGAGCCCAATCAATTGCTCGGCGCTTCGATTGTATTAGCCGGTATTTTTGTGCTGGCTTACTCGAACAGACGACCCGCCTCTTAATCAGTACCATTAAGCCCAACTTATTAAGCGACTTTTAGAATTCAATTGGGTAATAACAATGACAAATCAAACTGCGCCTGCTCGACGTCGAACTCAAAGCTTGACTCAGGAAGTGATCCAGGAAATTACCGAGCTCATCCGAAGCCAGAATTTGGTCTGTGGTGATAAGTTACCTACTGAATCTGAACTGATCGAGCGCATGAAGGTCAGTCGTACCGTGATTCGCGAAGCCATTTCGCACTTGCAAGCCTGTGGTGTGATCGAGACACGGCACGGAATCGGCTCCTTCGTGCGGGAACAAAAACCCACGTTGAATTTGACGATCAGTCCCGATTCATTGGAGACCATCCACGATATCATTCATGTCATGGAGTTACGTCAGAGCCTGGAATCCGCAGCGGCCGGCATCGCCGCACTGCGTCGCACCGATGATGACCTGGACATCATACAAAAAAATCTGGATGCTTTTCAGGCCGCCTTGCATGCTCAGGAAAACACGGCAGATATCGACTTCGAGTTTCATCTAGCCATTGCCAACGCCACTAAGAATAAATATTTCACCAATTTTATGTCTAGCTTGGGACAAACCGTTATCCCCAGAACTCGTATTAAGATGCAAGTCAATAGCCAGGAGGTGATTCAGCAGTACTTGCACCGCGTCCATCAGGAGCATGTAGAGATCTTTCGTGCCATTGAAAGTCAGAACCCTTTGTTGGCCAGTAGTGCCATGCAAATGCATCTTAATAATAGCGTCTACAGACTAAAAAGTAGTTTGAGGGAAAGGTGTTAAACAGTTAGGGGATCGCTACTTCATTCACTCCGCTGGCGTTGTTAGCAGTATTACTGTAATCGCCCAAGATCAAACCGGGCTACGCAGCCTTTCATGACGACATTTGTCCTGAGACCTTGTGTGATATTGAGGTTCCAAGTCAGCGGAACCTCGTCGTATTCATCGGCCTTGCCAACCTATCGCAGAACAGCCTGCCTCATAGCGCCACCATGAATGGCTGCCCGGCTCTTTCGCAAGGATTGTTCTAAGTCGGCCACTGCCTATGCAGAGAGTGCCCGTTAGTACCCTGGTTGGCTTCCCCTAGATTGCAGCAGGCTTGCGCTCCGAAACCAAGGTGCACCAGTCTGTAGCGGTGTGCCGTCGCGTCATACGGCACGTAACCAGCTATCATCAGCGCTTCATCTAGTTAACTACTAGCATACAATCTTATGGCTTGCGTGACGCTGCCGTCAGTGTGGCGCTTGAAAGGACGACATAGGACCTTCGGCGTCATCTGATGCTCCGCCCTTGCAACACGGGCAGGCATATATCACGCGTTAATGCCGGATGCCCCATACCTCCGGTGCCACAATGTCCATCTGCTCGCTGATCTCGACCAATGCCTGGCCATTGCGCGGGAACATACTCCAGCGGAATCTCCAAGGGGTGATGTGACCGGTTCTTGATGAGGACGGCTGTCACATAGAGCTGGCCAGAATGCCATTGACCGACGGGGGGATACAACATTGACGCCGCGTATTAGGTTGGCAATTGGCGCAGCAGTGACTTCGACCTGCTGCACACCTGAGAGTGGCGTGGCAAGCCGCTTCGGGGCATAAAGCTGGCGTGCGGCGTAGCGGGTGAGCTAGACCATATCTGTCAGTGCCGATTCCGCCATTTGCTGGCTCAATGTGTGTTCATTCGCCATACTGGTCGCTTGCGCTGCCGCTTGGGAGGCGGGACCATCACTTCCGATCGTCTCTGTACCAGGCGATGAGGAAGCAACGACAAAAACCTGAAGTTCGCTACGGGCACTGGCTGTCGTGCTGTCGGCAACCAAATCGAAGGGAATTTGCTGCCCGGAATCAATGAGTTCGGCAATGATTCGAACGGGTGTAAATTGCTGGAGGGCTGTGATGTGCATCGTGCGATCAATGACTTCGATTTGGGCAATCTTGGACATATCCGATGGCACATGCACGGCGGCAGGCGCAGGCAAGGTAATCATGCGTTCGATGCCCACAGGCAGTGGCGCACGTACCGGAGCTCGATTAAACACGGCACGCTCGACGCTATGCGGTGTGGTTTGTGGCTAAGCGTTTGGCCGATGCCACGCGGACCTGGATTAAAAAGCATGAACCTGACGAGTCTGTACCTGGTGAGGCCAAGAACGATAGGCTGTTTGACACTTGGCAGGAATATGGAATCTTGCAAGTCAGTCCTCATTCTGGCCAAGCGATTTGGCACGTTGAAATCAACGGCCAAACGCCAGCGACAGAAGAGGGCGCAGAAACCCATCAATATCGACACAGACTAAGTGTGCTGCGCTTTCCACTGTCAAAGCTCTATGATGATCCAAACTTATACCCACCGGCGATGTCCGGAGAGATCCATGTTCGGGCCACACGTGACGATGATGGGTTTGAAACGGAAACTGTCCCAGGTGTTGATGGCACTGAACATAGCCCTGACACAACAGCCACTCATGCCACAGCTGATCCAGAGCACATCTGTGAAGGAGCATTGACGCAAAAGGTGGTCACAACGGCCAAAACTGCTTCAGCTCGTCCCCAAACTGCGGCACCCAAGCGTAATCTTGTCCCAGCAATGGAGTTTAGAAAGCCCAAAAATGCGTCAACTGGCGCAGCCAAGCGTCTAACACCGAAAAATGGCGCAACGCAAAGCGGCAACCAGACCAATCCTGTGCCAACCTCAAGCAACACTCACCAAACTGCTTCAATTCAGGTGTACGACGAGGGGACGGTGATTTTGCCAGCCGAACTCGCCGTAGATGGCTTTGATGTTGACGATGACTTTCTGGATGAAGCTGATACAGCATCCAACATTATTCATCGCAGCCCACCGCAAGCGTCGCATAAGCCCACGCCTGTGAACTCAGCGCCGACAGCAACGGTTAGCAGCGCACGCCCAGGAAAAAAATCACGTCAACATGAAGCAACAGCCATAGCTGCAGCAAAGGCTAAAAGTGTTGTGCCAGCCTCTGTTGAGCACACACCTGGGGCATTACCAGCCCTACCGACGCCTAAAGCGTCGGTTTTTGAGCCAGAGCTTGCTCCAAAGGCACAGGCAAAATCTCAACGTATGTTCAGTCAGGCAAGCACCACACCGGTCGTGTTGACACCTAGCTTGCCTGAACTACCGCACGAGGCCCCTGTGAAAGAACCCACCGAAGCAGCGACGGCGTTTATCCAGTGGCTGCAGCAAGGCTTGGCCAGCCGTGAGATTAAGTACAACGAATCTGGGGCACCCGTGCATTTTGTAGAAGAAGGCAGGGCACTGATTTCACCCAAGATTTTCAAGCTCTACGCGGCTCAAACAGGGCCTGAAGAACAGGCCGACGCCATGGGGATGCAGATTCAGTGAGAGGTTATCAAAGCTGGGTGGCGTCGGATGCGGCAAGTAGAAGGTGGTGGCAAGGTCAACATCTTGCGCTACCAGATCATTGGCAAAGGAAATGTGCCGATCGCCTCGCTGGCGGCGGTGGTGTTGATGGACCCGGACCGGTTTGTTTTACCCGTGCCGCCCGTCAATCCAGTATTAAAGTTGGATTGTTGAATGAAGGGGATGTTTGACACAGGATAAAGTGCTGTGCCACCGTCCGATCAGTCGTGCAATTCAACGTTTCGACGGGGTTTCGGTTTAGATTACTGTGAGGTGCCTAACTTCACATAATGCAAAAGACTGCTGAACAGGCTCGTTTTCCTCCCTAGAGGACGGCTGGGAAACATCGCATAATGTCGCTTTATGTTAAGTTCACCTGTTTATTAGTATTTTTTATACAGTAATTTAAGCAGAAAACTCGTTGCTTTTTCAACGAGGTTTTTAAAATGCTTACGTTCACAACTGTTGCCACTAAAGGTGGTGTTGGCAAAACCACTTTAACTGCCAATTTAGGTGGATTGCTTGCTGATTTCGGATATCGCGTTCTTTTAATTGATGCGGATATTCAGCCATCTCTGACTCGCTATTACAAACTGGCTCATCAAGCCCCTTATGGCTTAACGCAAATGGTGATGTCAGGAGCACTCACCACGGACTGCATTAGTCACGTCGAATTTCCTCCTGCCGAATTCGAGGGTGACCGTTCAAGTTTGAACGTGCAGGGCGGTTTCTTGCATATTGTGTGCTCTGACACTCAGCGAGATGACAGCCCCCTTCAAATCTGGTTGTCCAATCAGCTTGATCGCCTGGTGCGTATTCGGATGGCCCTGAGTAACCCGGATATCCGTGCTCAGTACGACGTTTGCATCATCGACACCCAAGGGGCAGTCGGCCACCTACAAGACGCAGCCGTCAATGCAGCGGATGTGCTTCTCGCTCCTGTAGCCCCTGATGTTCTGTCGGCCCGTGAGTTTGTTGACGGTACGATCAAACTGGTCGCCCGCCACGAATCTGCCTCCAACCTGGGCTACAAAGTGCCCGCCATTCAGTGCGTGATTAACCGTAGCGAGAACACGGTCGATAGCCGCACCATGTCCAGCCTAATCCGCAATCAGTTCATTGAAATGAGCGGGCGTGTGACTGTGCTGGCCACCCAGATTCCACAAGCTGTCGCCTATAAAAAAGCTGCTACCGCCCAAGTCCCTGCTCACTGGATTGATCCGGTCAGAGCGGGCGATCACATGCACAGTTTGCTGTGGGAATTAATCCCCAACCTGAGCAATAAATTCACTCCCAATCACCGCAATGAGTTAGCTCCCGCGCTAGCGGCATTGCATGTCCCTATCTCCGCGTCAGACGAGCCAGACAGCCCGCTCACGACTAACTCGTAGAGCGCGCCATGTCTAAAACTCCGGAATTGCTGACCGCCAGTCAGCGTGCCGCGCAGTTGCGCATGAACGCTGAGTTGAGCTCAACATTAAGAGAGACCAGTCCCGTGTCCTCAAAAAAATCGAATTACGAAGACATCGCCAAACGTTCCCTGATGGGCACGCCGCCACCGCTGAACGCCATGGGTGCGATGACGCCTATGGATGTGGTCGATGGCAGTATTTCAAATTTGGCAGTCACTGATATTGATCGGTACGAATTTGACCCGCGTACCGAAATAAACCCACTCTATGACGAGATTAAGGCGTCGATTCGGGCCAACGGCATCCTGAACCATATCAGCGTTACCAGGCGTCCTGGTCAGCCGCGTTACATGGTCTACGGCGGCGGGAATACACGGCTGCGTATTGCGAAAGAGCTGTACGAAGAGGGTGACCAACGCTTTGCGCGGCTGACGGTCATCGTCAAGGTCTGGAAAGGGGACGCGCCGACCATTGCGGCGCACCTGGCTGAAAACGAGCAGCGTGGCGAGATTTCGTTCTGGGAGAAAGCCCAGGGCGTGCTGTCGTTTAAGGAGCATTTCGAGAAAGAATCGGGCAAATCGCTTTCAACCACGGAATTGAACCGGGAGTTGCGCCAGGCCAGCGGCCTGAATTTCGGCATGAGCATGCTGCAAAACTTCCTTTTCGCTGTGGAGTATTTAGCTCCAATAGGTCCTTGGCTCAAAATTAGTGACGTTAATCTGGTTCTTAAACCTCGTGTAACACAGCTTTTAAAACTAGCTGACAAATTCAACCAACAGCCTATTGCTGAAACAGCATTACAAACAATCCTGCACAAGTATGCCGCGTTACTTAGCCAGCAATCCGCTGCCCGTCAACTGAGTAACCGTACTAGTGCGGAAGAGGTCAGCGATCGGGATGTACCTGCACTTTTACAAGTGGAGCAACTACTCGAAGAGGTCACCATAGCGGTTGCTGCGGCTTTAGAAGTGATTCCCGATAAGTTATTAGCCATGGCTCAGGCTTTGGAAGCTAACCCACGTATGGCGGTTGAAACCCTTACGTTGATTGAGGCGACAGTTTCAACCTCCGTAGGCCAATCGTCCGCTGTTCCTGAACCGTCAATAAAGCAAACTCCAACGCAACCTCCGCTAGGTCGAATGTTGGCCAGTGTGCCTGCTCCTATGAGTAAGCCCGACAGTTCTGGCGGTGCCTTCCTACCAGTCTCCCCATCGGTTTCGCAGAGCGTGATTATGAGCGGGGAGAGCGAAGGATTTGATCCACAACCGATATTTACGGTGTTAGGAGAATTTCAAAGTCTGATCGATATGTCTGATGTGCTTTTTAAAAGCGATCAGCCACATCACATCTTTGGCTTTTATCTGGACTTCCCTGCCCAAGGTATTGGGTATGTCGATGGGATTGAGCTGGGGCCAGAATTGGTCATTTATCGCAGAGCCCTCTGGAAAATCCTGATCAGTCTCACCGGTCAGCTTGATCGTCGATTTACGCAGCTCATTCCACACGAAGCCGATGGCTTCACCATTGCTTGGAAACAGCTTTGGGAGCAGGGCGAGGAGCAGTTTCAGGAAGGAGCGCTGGAGTTACTGGGCGAGGCATTCGACCATGTCTCGCTCCAAAGCGTGAGCCTGGTATTGCGGCATGAGCAATTGGGGCCGTTGGTGACTCGTCTGCTCACAGAAATGGAACGGGTTCGTACTCGTTACCCAGAGCGCCAACTGGACGGGTTTATGCCCTTGTTCATGCCGGATGTGACGGAGGAAATTTCATGAATAAGATTCCTATTCAATGTCCTGTTCTACGGCGCATGTTACTGGCCCACATTATTGAGCAAATCGATGGCGGGCACATGGACTCTCTGCTGCGTGCAGGCTACTCCCCCGAGTTTCTTGATGATCTGCGTTACCGGACTACTCGGGACATCACGAATCTGGCCAACTCACCACAGGAAATGTGGTTTTCACTGTCTGAGCAGGTCATCAGCAAGGGGCTACATCTGCTTGATATGCGTCGTGAACACGCCAAGTTACGCGAATACTTCGTGATTCATGGCGCTTCGCGTCGGATGGTGTGTGCGTATTTCAAGTTGTCCCACGAGGAGTATCGGGACTTGCGCGCACAGCTCAGACCGGGAGGGGAGCCCGGTGGCCGTACAGCCCTACCTCCAGTCGCTGTGCGTGATGCCATCCATCGAGCCTGGTTCGATATTCAGCAATCGATGTCTGATAAACCCTGCCGAGACCGAATCTACGCCTTACACCAACAGTTTCCTGAGCTGCGAATCAGTGTACTCCAGCAAACCATTGTCGAGTTTGCTGAAGATGATGAGCTTGGTTTGGAAATAAAGCCGACGACGCCACCGCTGCAAGGATAAAGCCACATGGACGAAATTATGACTATGCCAAGTACTTCTACAACTGCGTTACATCCGGCGACTGTCCCTGCGTCAGAGCGTGATTACTGCGGTCAGGATCAGGGCGAGTGGGCCTTACCGTCTCCTCATGTCGGTGACTCTCAAAACAGTAAAGACGCGCCAAGGGAAGACTTTCTAGCGCAGGCGGCGCTGTTGAATTTGATGGGGCAAACGCCAATCAGCTTTCATCGTCTGTATGTCGACATTACGGGCAATGTCATCACGGGCTTATGGCTTTCGTCTGTGTTGGAACGGGTTGCTCAAGCTAAGCCCGAGGAGTTCCAGGAGGATGATTATGTGTTTCGACTATCAGCGACGCAGTGTCATCAGGTCACAGGGATTACTGCCTCTCAGCAGCGGACATGCCGACGAGATTTGATCTCATTGGGCATGCTAAGTGAACAGTCCGGACCAGGTCGTGTACCGGAATACCGCTTGCATCTGAATGTTGTCGCAGATGCCATTCTCCAAGCGTCCGCTTCATTGGCCAACTCGCTCGAGGAGGTTCATCAACAACAAGGTTCATCGTCGTCACAACCCGTTCTTTCCAAGCGATACGGATGAGATGGCTATGGGTGCCGCATTAAACACCGATACAACAACGGCGTCTCTAATTGATGAGGCTATGCAGTTGCTCACCAGCCAAGGGTTCGTGCAGTACTACCCAAACCTGGCTGAAACGCTGGGCAATTTCAAAGCTGCTTTGTTTTTGGGGCATGCGCTCTATTGGGCTCGGCATACTGCCGTTCACTATAAAAATCGTGATGGCTGGTTCTTTCTGACGGCAAAACAGTGTACGCAAGCAACGGGATTGACCACCCGAGAGCAGGAGAGCGCTCGTCTCTTGCTCGTTCAACATTCGCTGATCCAGGAAAAGTTGGCTGGTAGACCGGCCAAGCTCCACTATCGTATCAACCTTGATCGTCTCGCTTCTTGCCTGGGGATCTCAGTTGTTGATCAGAAAGCAAACTGGGCGCAACTCGCACCATTGCTGAAACGCTATGTGAGCTTCTATCGGCCATTGGCGGATATTGCGGGCAATGTGGCCTCTGGCTTGTACCTATCGTATCTGCTGATTCAGCAACGGCATGTTCTTACTTACAGCCGAAGCATCGAAGGTGAATTTACGCTGTCTCAACAGGCGATTCGTAACGCCCTATGCTTGACCAGTAAAACACAACGCAATGCCCGTGATCGCCTGAAACAAATGGGTTTACTCCAGGAGGCAGGTAATCGCATACGCATTAACTTGTTGGCCTTATGCCCTTTATTGCACGGTCAGGAGCAGTACCCCCTCAAGTCTGAGTCTACTGATCAGCCACCCATTGCTGCTACACCGAAATTGACATCGGCATCCAAACCTGACCCTGTGAATGGGCAGAAGCCTGCGCCATCACGATCAAGCAAATTATTTGGAGCTGGCACACAGTCACAAAGGCCGCTGTTTGATTTGGATAGTGCTGGCGCAGCACGGGCAAACGCTACCCTCCAGCACGCGCTGCGTGACCCTGCCAGTATGAATCCTGGCCGTCTCTTTGCTCAGGCCTCAGTCAGTCCTGGTGCAGCTTGTGGACAACTCACAAAAGCAAGCGACCTCACAACTCGCCCAGCTGCCCAAAACGCGAAACTTGATGCCCAAACCGCAAAACTAACTTGCCCAAAACGCGAAACTAAGCTGCCCAAACCGCGAAACAACAATACAACAATATCTCTTCAAACAACTACAAGACCCGCCATCACCACGGCGTCTGCAGGGGATAAGTCCAAGGCACTGGCCGAGATAGCGGGTTGTCGTCGTGATGATTTGAATTTTCAAAACGACGAGGTTGATATCAGCCTACCCAGTGTGCTTGGCAAGCAATGGCATGAGGCTGTACGGAAAGTGCTGGCCACAGCTAAACCCGAACATCGTCAGTGTTTACTGGATGAACTGGAAGGCCAGTTGCGCAATCCAGGTAAGCAAATCGCAAATCCTCCTGGTTACTTGCATTCACTGCGTGTTGGCTTGGAATCGGGGCGTGTGCATCTGGCGTATGCACAAAGCATCGCGAGCCAGCGTGAACAAAATCGACATGCGCAGGACGCCGTCCAAGAGCACATCAAGGCGCTCAATACAAACCTAACGACTTCTCTGCCTCCAATGACAAAAGAGGAGGCTTTTGCCCAGTTGCGCCAGCAAGTGCAAGCCATGAGGAAGCAGTCATGAGGACCTGGCTGACCAGAACTTCATTCAGTAGGACATTTTGTCCTAATCCCAAACAGTTGGGAGGTAGCCCATTTTGGGCCACCGCACACAGTGTGGGAGGTGGCCCGTTTTGGGCCACTTAACAGAACACATTCAGGAGATCGTATTAATGACCAACGAACAATTGTTTATCCATCTTCTGCATAGACTACAGAAATACAGCGATGCCCTTGTTCTTCATGTACTGCTACAAGACCACGGAGATGAGCGCCGAGTTCGGACGTCCGCTACCAAGATGGCTTTGGACTCATTGTTAGGTCAAATCAACCGTCGTCAAGTTCAACGCGCCTTAGAGCGATTGGAGACGATGGGACTTATTAATGTCATGCCTCAGCCCAATTACCGCACCTTGGTCACAGTCAACAGTGACGCATTGTTGGAGTTCCTCAATCAAGACCCTTTGAGCGGCATGTTACCTGGATTTCGTGCCAATACGTTCCCGTTTCTGGATGCTGTCAACGCAACACCGCTGGCAGATTTCAAGGGCTCGACGATCTGATGATGTCCATCACCACCCATTCATTTTTCTCTTCTCAGTGACTACCTATGCCTACTTCGACTGATAAGCAGCCACGACTCAAGTCCGGCGACAAGCCCGCTGCCATTCCCGCACCCAAGTCTCTTATTGGGTTCTCTACGGAGGAGAACTCCCCATTCACCGATGGGTATTCGATTACCGGCGAAGAAGCTTTGCTGGCTGCGTATATGGCAGGTCCGATGCATGAGGATGATCCTCTTTATGAACGGTATATCGAACTGGAAGATCGCAAAGATCAATTGGCTCGTATGCAGGCCAAGTTCCAGACACGCAAGGGGTCTGATCCCGACGTTAAGCCAGCGGAGTTCTTTGCCATGGATGATTTGGGCTCTCTGGTCGATTCAGAAGACGATCTGATGACCTTGCATACCAAAGAGGCGTTCAGGCTGTTTATGGGGCGTGTCCGTGAGCCTGGCTCGGATGTGGCGCCCATTGTGGGTGGTCGCCGTGTCGCCAGTTCGTTGCGCAGCTTATGGCTGTTGACGGGCAATGACAACCCCTATGCCGATTGGTCTTTGCTGCGGCACGAGCAATCCATGGAAGAAGTGAATGAGCGGCTGCAAGAGGAGATCAAGGCTGCCGAGAATTTGCTGTCTAGCCAGCAGCAACGAGGGTTGAGTTATTCCGTCCTGAAGTCTGCACAACCGCAGTCATTGCAGCTGGGGTTCCGATCTCCCTACGGATACAGCATCAGCCGCTTGATTGTTGATTACGACTACTTCATCCGTTTGCAAAAGACCCTGGGCCGCAAGACGCTCTTAAGCGATCAGCAGATGCGCCGCTCAATCACGGAAATGACGCGCTTTATCCGTCGCGTATTCAATGAAGTCGCCAGGTTTTCACGTTGGCTCATGCAGCCAGATATTAATGCGCTGTCCCGACTGGACTTCATTACGGAACATGCTTCAGAAGAAGGCAAGCAGCGTGTGGAGTTCGTGCGCGAAGTATTCGGCATGGTGCCTGCCGATGTGTTCACCGCCAAGCTGCAACCACGACACTCTCGACGCCGGTACACATTGACTGAGAAGGAAAGGAACCTGTTGCAGTCAGTTGGTGTGCAACTGGCTGAAGCTGAAGCACAGCGCGCAGCCAATGAGTATCAGGATGCCGATTCTGATTTGGTGTGAAGAAAGGGTTTTGTGAAGAAAGGGCAAATGAATGGCAAAGCAGACTCGAAGTCAACGTGTCAATGTAGTTGAGTGGGCAAGGGGGACCTTGGAGAACGAAACGTGTCAGAGCGTGATTGACACAAAGCCCTTTACGGGTAGGGGCACCGCCCAGACGCTGCGCCACCATCTTACGCAAGTTGACCAGGTTGAGGCAGACATGGTCGCTCTCTGTGCTGCCACAAAGAAAGTGGCTGGCTATTCCATGTATCTGGCCGAGCACCGTCGTAAAGCGGATGGCTATATGGCTCTGCGTTGGCGAGAGATTGGCACAAGAAAGCATCTGTCATGGGAAGAGGCGCATGCAAGATATTCAGTCTTACCGACCGTGCTGCGGCAGTGGTACGAGCACGCCAATGCCCAGGCACAAGAATTCAATTCGCAACACCTCAAATTGCGCGGGCTCGTACGTGAACTGAAGTTATTGAGCCAGCAACGCAAAGTGCCCACTTTTGCTAGGCCAATTCCGAGTCGAAGTAGGGCGTGATCCAGTTAACGCAGGGCAATCCGACCATATGGTCAAGTCGTTTGTTTTTCACCGAAAGGAGTTGATATGCAGAACTTGTTTATTGGTAAGGGCAACCTGGGCGACTCACCCACCTTGAAACGTATTCCTCGTAAGAACAATTCGGGGGAAGAGTTTAGTGTGTGCAGTATGCGTGTGTATTTTGGGCGTTATGGGGTGGACCAGGCCACCGGCGAAGTTGGGCAGATTGGGGGCTTCTGGCGCGAGGTCGAGATCTACGGCAGCAAGGCCGAGGCGTGTGCACAGTTCTTGCGCAAGGGAGCTCGCGTACTGGTAATTGGAGAGGAGCGGGATTTCTTTGCCAAAGATGAGACCACGAATGCCGAGGTACAAGTCATCAAGATCGTTGCTGAGGATGTAGCCCTGCAGCTCACTCGTATTGAGTCGATCACCTACAAACAAGCAAACCGACCTTCGTCAGCCCGTGATCAGGAGGCATCGTTGGATGAGGATGTGCCCGCTTGATCAGTAAAACAGTGGCCTGGTCTACAGAAACGGAGGAAATATGCAAGTAAAGTTGGCGTGGCTTGTTACGCAGGTGTCAGTGTTAACAATGACAGTAGTTGTGATTTGTTACGTATTCAATAGTGTTCTTGAGATTGAAATCAATGGCGGCTTTCTTTTCTTGGCCTTGTGTTCGTTAATCTTAGCGGTTGTGGTTCCGATTGTGCGTTTTCTGTATCTGCTTGAAAGGGAAAGAGAATCGAGTGTTTGAGTGGGAGGCAGGCGCCCTGGTACCAGCAGGGTGCTTGCGCGGGAATGGTCCCGATTCACTAAAAAGAGGAAGAGGTGATGAAGCCTAAATATGACGTAATTCTCATTACGGGCAAAACAGGTGTGGGTAAATCTAAATTGATTGCTTCTGTATTTACCGGGGAGGGCATCTTGCTACTCGATCCCTTGGTGAACCCCATTGAAAACTGGCTGTGGCCAGATCCAAAAACAACCAAAACGATTGTTATTGATCATGCCCTCCATCTCGATAAGGAAATATTGAATGAGGTTATCGGTTGGTGTAAGTGGAAGGGCGTTGCTCTCTGGATTGCGGAGCAGAATATTTCTGAATTGAGGACGCGTGGCATTCAATTGGACGGAGAGGTTTTCGAATTAAATTTAGTCTATAAATCTGAGCGGGAAAGGGAGGGAGCTGTAAGAGATCATCGAGGCATTGCGCTTGCCAAGCAGCTTCATAAAACAAATTGTGCCACACAAGCGATCTCACCCGAGATGCTGGATACCGTACTTGATAACACAAGCACAAGAATCGTTCTCCAACCTGATAGTGCTCTAAAGGGTTCAATATGAATTACGCAGCTATGCAGGACGCATTATTTTGGATAGTTGTTTTTTTAGCTGTAATCGCTTTAATTGCATGTCTCGTATATATTTTTTGGGTTCCAGACCCTAATCAACCGGCAGAGAAAAAAAGGATAAGGAAAGCAATACGTATCCATCCACAAGTTGAAGTCTTAGTTCGGAAAAGACTTGATAGCGGCGAGGTGGTGACGAATTTTGATTTAGACAAGATTGTTGAAGAAGTTAGCTTAAATTGCTGGAAAAAAACAAATATTGAAAGACAGCGCCAAGATGTTGGCGAAGTCTCTTCTTAATTGGTGCCTGGAGCCTTAAAAATGTTAATTTTTGGGATATCTGCGATTGTTTTTTCAATAGGTGCTCTTGCCCTAATCTATGGGCTAAGCATGCATGGCAGTGATTTAGGGCTCTTCTCTTTCAGTATTGGTGGTGTTACTTCAGCCCTCGGTTTGATTGCTATGGCTGTTGCTTCGTTTTCGGCGTTTTAGGTGCTGCCATTGAGTATTGCGCCAATCTCCCTCAAGGCCCCTGAGTTACTGATTCAAGCCGTTTTTGACGGTCGTAGGCTTGGGCTACAGCTGTTCAATATTTCAGGAATGGCTGCCCGGTTGTCCAAAGCTGGAGCATGGTGGTGTCCAGGACGGCGAATGTGGGTATTGGAGCAGGCTAACGCGGACCATGCCCTGGCTTGGTTAGAAGCGCTCTATCTGCGTGAGCATGTTGAGTTTGACGGGGTTGCTGCGCTATTAAAAGCAGCTATAAGGGCACCCGAGCCTGATTACTTTACCCAACTGCTCGACGTCCAAATTTTTGAGCTGGCCAGAGGCGACCTCAACCATGGCCAACATGCCGTCAGCTTTTCGTACGATGGGCTGTGCGTGCGTGCCATGCGTGCGCTACAGGGGAGATTTCATAAACCCGCTGCAGCGTGGCAAGTACGTGGTGACGTAGCTCACATCCAGAAGATGCTCCGTGACCTGGCAGGCGTGGCCCCTGAATTTTCGTTCGTGCATGAGCAGCCCGTCGTACTCGAAGAGCTGGTATCACCGAATGCTGACGAATCTCCCATTCAGGTTCCTGCTGCAACACCTGAGCGAGGAGATGGCAGTCCTGGTCAAGATGTAGACGGCGCGGGTTTTTTGTCTGCTGACCTGGAACAAAGTAGTTCAGTTGACATCGATGAGGCTGTGCTGGCCGCTGCTGCTGTGGGCGCGGGCTTACGAGACTATCAGATCGAAGGGGTACGTCACCTTGCTGGGCAGACAGGAGCATGCTTAGGCGACGATATGGGTCTGGGCAAGACACGCCAGACAGTTGTGGGTGCTCGCCTGGCAGCAGGGCAGGGAAGAGTGCTTATTGTCTGTCCCGCCTCTCTGCGTATCAACTGGGAGCGTGAGATCCATGCCGTGTACCCCGACGCTATTGTCGGCTTTGCAGGGGATGATCGAATCTCGACGTTATACGGCTGTCAGTGGGTCATTGCGAACTACGAACGATTGGGTGGCCTGGTACGAGAAGTCGGGTTGGCGTTCGGGGCCATGGCTATTGATGAAGCGCATTACCTGAAGGAGCATAAATCTGGGCGTACACGCAATGCCTTTGTGATGGCCACGCGTATTCCGAAGCGCTATGTGGTGACCGGTACACCGCTTCTGAATCGTGAAATTGAGTTGCACACGCTTTTGCGTTTGACGGGCCACTCACTTGGCCATATGGAGCTGAAGGAGTTCCGCAAAGAATTCACTGGATCCCGTGATCGTCGAGCTGCATTAGCCCGTGCCTTGGGCGGTTGGATGCTGCGCAGGCGAAAGGACGTGCTCGACCTTGGCGCCAAAACGCACTCGGTGCGCTATATCTCACCTAGCGAAGGCTTGGCTGCCTACAAAGAGATTTACGATGACATGAGCCTTATGGCCATGCCTAAGATCACTAAGCTGCGCCAGTGTCTTGAAACGCTTAAAACACCGTTCCTGATAGAAACGGTTGAGAGCCTACAGGCCGAAGACAAGATCATCATCTTTTGCGAGTACATGAGCACGGTCAATGCCATGCATGATGCCTTTACGGCCGCTGGTATTAAGGCTGTGCGTCTGGTCGGAGCTGACTCTGCTATCAAGCGGCAAAAGGCCATCGACACATTCCAGGATGACCCCGAGGTCCGGGTGTTTATCGGCACTACGATGGCAGCTGGTGTCGGTATTACTCTAACCGCTGCTAACTACGTGGCCTTTGCATCGATGCCCTGGACCCCCGCGCTCATGCGCCAAGCCGAGGATAGGGCGTACCGGCTGGGCCAGCAGCGCGATGTGATGGTTATCGTGCCGCTCATACCCGACACGATCGATGAGGCTGTGTGGAAGATCCTGGAGGGCAAGCGTGAGACAGAAATTGATGTCGTAGAGGCTGTGACAATGACACAAGCCAATGAAGCAGCTGCGATCACGAATGCAGCATTGCAACGATGGATGCAAGGGGAGTCCGCCGCGCTTGCTCACGCTTGAAATCTGATTTAAGCCAGTTTGACTGCTGCGATTAAATCGAGTAGGTTGATTCTGTACCGTTTACCGATTGAAAGCGGTTCAGATGTGCTCAACCCTGAAAGTGCATCGAGGCATTGCCTGGGCTTTTTACACCCTTGCGGGCAGCAACCCGCAAGGGCTGCTGCTCCTTTTTTTTAGGAGCGAATATGCTTTTAATTTCATCCTCTCCAGGGGACATTCTGATGGCCAAACTTCACCTGGTTTATGCGGACTGGGATGCCGAGGCTGGTGTTTGGGTCGCCACGTCTCAGGACGTACCTGGCTTAATCACCGAGGCACCTACGATGGAACAACTGACACAAAAGTTGGACGTAATGGTGCCGGAGCTTTTGGACGCCAATGGCGTTCATAAGGATGCCACTGGTGAGAGTTTTGAACTCATTGCTAGGCGTGTTGCACCCCTCCAACGTAGCCAAGCTTGAGATGGGTGCGAGCTATACGCCGCAGCTGATAAAAATTCTCATACAAGCAGGCTGCGTCGAAGTACGCAAAGGGAAGGGCGACCATGTTATCTGGTATTCGCCTCTTACTGAAACCCACTTTCCAGTGGACTCTAAGATATTGTCTCGACACACTGCCAATGGTGTGCTGAAACAGGCAGGGCTGCCTAAGCAGTTCTGAGGCATCCTTTGTTTTTTGGCTCACCCTTTCCGTGGGGTGGGCCATTTTTATTATTCCGGTCATTAAATGGTTGAAACGTAGAATTGACTTTGACATTGATCGCTGATAATTTACTGTCGTGAATCGCCATAAGGCACCCCACAGCGGCGTCTCAACTCTTGAAAGACGCACGTACTGATCCTCTAAGACAGTACCAGAGTACATCTTCTTCTTTGCTACCCGGACAGGGAACCCGCTTTCCCTGTCCAGGCCATTCGGCTCTTGGGTGGGTGCGTGTTCCTCCAGTCCATTTTTCTGGAGTTCACTATCATGACTAACGCTTCCACTCAAACTTCTAACCACTTCAATCTTCACGTTAACGGTGTCGGTTATCTGAACCGTATTCGTTGGGTTGAAACCAAGGGTTCTGGCCGCAAAGCAAAGCCTTTTCTTTCTTGCTCGATTTCTGCCATGCGTGGAAAGACGGACGAACCTGACTACACCTACTTTGACCTCCGGGTCTCGGGGAGTGAAGCCATCGAAATGGTGGAAAAACTCAAGGGTGATGTCGAAGCTAAACGCAAGGTTTTCGTCTCGTTCCGTGTGGGTGATATTTACGCCCATTCCTACATGCGCAACCTTCGAGATGAGAATGGGCGCACTACTGGCGAGCAAGAGCCTGCCGCACTTATCAAGGGACGTCTGTTGTTGATCAACAGTGTCACTGTTGATGGCGTTAATATTTTCCGACGTGAATCGCAAGAAGAGTCCAGCGTGGATGACACTCCTTTCCAAGAGGAGGCTCCTCTGCAGAACCCCTCGACCGATAATGAATCTTCTCAGGATGTGCCTGAGCAGGGCCAGTCTGAAAATAAAGCTCCACAGGAAAACGCTCAAGGTCCAGCAACTCCAAGGTTCAACAGCACTCCGGTGCCCGTGAACCAAGGCGCTGCGGCATATCAAGCAGGATATGGAGCAAGTAGTGCGCTTCAATACGCTGCAAACTATGCTCATCAGAGCGTTGCTTAACCCACGCCTCATCAAAACCCTCGACACTGTTCCCATTTGGACGGTGCGAGGGTTTTTTCTTCGGAGCTGCTATGACACAAAATAATCAACAGTTCTCTCAGTCTGCTTGCTTTGATCGCGAGAACCTGATGAGAGCAATCGTAAAGGCAGGGCAACGAGCTGGGATTATCCGTCAGGATCTGGAAACATGTAGTGTTGCTGAGTGTTTACATATCCTGGATTGTTTAAGTGAGCCTATGGTAAAAACAGACAACTAATTTCAGTTGGCTTTTTTCTTGAAGTCGTGATGATTAGCGACTAAACTGCTTCGGTTTTGCGAGTGTTTTCAGGTGTCACTTGAATAACCTGGTCGCCTTCGGGCACGACACGTCAACCCCTGAAACGTGAACGCTCTGTATAGAGTTGGGGTACATCTCACACGAGTACGTCCGTTGAATTGCACGTTCAAACTGGAACCTCACGTGCTCTAAAGTACTATCCGATCGCAAGTTGGATGGCCACCATTCAAGCCCCCCTGTACCCGTCCGGCGTAAGCTGAACGGGTACTTTCATTTCACACCCCACCGGGAGATCTCTTCCGGCTGGATGTGGTCTCCCTGTCTTTCTGAAGGAGATCACGATGATCCGTATAGATGGAGCGCAGCTGCGCGTAAAGCGGATTCGACAAAGTCGAAATGGTGCGTTCTGCGTTGCAGACCTCTCAACTGCTTATGGTGAGTTCAAGGTCAAAGACCCCCTCCTGGATCAGTTTGAGGAAGGTGAGTACCTGGCAACTGTGTGGATTAGTGAAATCTATCTGTCGCAATACATCGCGTTTGGCAAAGGTGTGACAGAAATTCGCGCTCGTTTGCACGATTTACAAGTTGAGAGCCAGGCCGAATTATCGACTGCTCATGAGCAAGCTGAGCCTGACCCCATTGACGAGCAAAGACCTGTACGGGTTGCACCACCTAAAAAGCCAGTTCCTCCTCCATCTACCGCAAAAGACTTTAGCCACTTTAACAAGGGTGGGAAGCCCCAGTCAGGGTCTTCGGGTTCTGGACCACAAGAGTCAACGCAGGGAGGGCACGATGGGTTGCTTGACGCAGAAATGCTCCGAGCCATTGCCAACCGAGATCCCATCAAACTTGATGCGACTGTAGAACGTGCGCTGCTACGACGGCAAGCAGCTGAACTTGGCCAACGTCATGGCTACCGTTTCGATGCGAAACAACAAATCTGGTTTGCCCAGTAAACCCTCATTTCTAAACCGCCCGAAGGTGGCGGTTTGACTTATGTTCTTGATGCTATCGAGACCATGAGCCAGACCGCACAGTGCATTGGTGCATCGTTGAATCTGGGAGGCGGCGTCCTTATGCGTCCGCAGCTTTTGCGCTAAGCCGGAGCTGGTGATAGCAAAACCAGCCACGTACCTTGCGCGCCGTTTCTTTTGTCACCAGGACCTCCATTTCGGTGACGCACACCTTGGGTTCGCCAAGGGGAGTGAGGGGGTATGAATTTTAATTTGTTATTTAAGCCCGGAACCTAGATGGGTTCCCTTGCGAGCCAGGACAATCATTCCCGGCCTTCAAGGGAAATCATCTAAGCAAACCAACGATGGTTTCAAACAGGTGCGTTCAACCCTGTAAACGCACCAAGGTGGCTTTGGCTACCTGGGTATTTGCTTTTAACCGATGCATGCGGGGTTCTCCTGCGCTTCTTATTCATCCCATGGGGACACCGTGTCCCTGGGGGCTTGGTCGTCCCCTTTTCTTAGAGGACGATCATGGCTCAACTGCATTTTTTTCCTATCACCGTGGCTCAGCGTAAGAATCTGCACTCGATCTTCAATGACTGGCTCTCTCAAGCGAGTGATGAAGGTTTTGAACAGTTCCTGGCGGTTCGACATGAGCTTGCACCTGCACAGGTGTGCTCCTTCGTACGCCTCGTTCAAGGTTGCTCCGTTCGGCAGGATCTGGCTCAACGTCTACCTGGCGATCTCAAACAACGTCTGCAAGCTCATCGTTGGCTGCGATTCGGGGCTACAGTCGTAGCCGCTTAACGTATTAACCCACCCTTGAGGGCTTTGACCCTCAAGGGTAATAGCCCTCTTTATTTTTAAAGAGGTACGGTATGTCACTACATCCATCTGACTTGTTCCTGCTACGGCAAGGTCTGGTCGATGCCGGTATGAAGCAAGAGGCTGCCGAAAACAGTGTTAAACACGACATTGCCATGTTTCGCACTGAGCTGCAGCACGACATTGCTATGTTTCGCATTAAGTTGACGCATGACATTGAGGTGAGAAGGCGGGAGATGATCACCCGCGTCTGTTTTATCTTGCTACTTGTTGCTTGTGCCAGTCTGATTGGCATCGTCATAAAGGCGCATTTCGGTGCGCCGCTATGGCAAGTGCTACTGCGGTTAGCCGCTTAATATTTAATCCACCCTTGAGGGCTTTGCCCCTCAAGGGTAATAGCCCTCTTTATTTTTTAAGAGGTACTATATGCCAATGAGTCCATCTGACTTGTTCCTGCTACGGCAAGGTCTGGTCGATGCCGGTATGAAGCAAGAGGTTGCCGAAAAGGTGGCCATCGCAATGGAGGGTGCTATGGCACTCACACTTGATCAAGTGCTGGAGAAGTGGTCAGCCAAGGTTGAACACGACATTGCCGCGCTTCGCACTGAACTGAAGCACGATATTGAAGTGACCAGAAAAGACATTGAGGTGACCAAGCGGGATATGACCATCCGTCTTGGCTTGATGCTGGCTGGTTTTGCCGGTCTGATCTTAAGCGGCATGAAAATGTTCATGCTCTAGCGTTCAGCACGCGATTGTTTCCGCACACCTCGGTGTGCCTTGATGAGGAGTGCGCTCCTCCTAACTAGCGAATGTATGCCAGGTCTTTCATCGGTCTGGTGACATTCGCTTTTCTTTTGTCTTTCTATTTTCACCCCTGCGGGCACAGACCCGCATGGGTATGGCCTGCGCATTTTTAGTGAGGCCGACTATGACTGAACAGACTCAACCTGTGTGCAGAGATTCCTTCGATCTCTCGCCTCTTGCCAATGTGCTGCCGCGCTTTGAACTCGGTGTGGTTGTGGCTACACCAGGTGTTACCAAGCTGGATCAAGAAGGCACGATCAACGCTTGTGAGTACCTAGCTCGTCACGCTGTTGGTGATTGGGGGGATCTGTGCCACGAAGATTGGCGATTTAACCAGCGGTCCCTAGCGTGTGGAGGGCGACTGATGTCGTCGTATCGCGTCAATGACCAACTCAAGATCTGGATTGTTACAGAATGGGATCGATCCAGCACCATGCTGACATTGCCATCGGAGTACTGATCCTCTAACCCGTGCAAACCCATCCTGATGGGTTTGCATTATCTCTATCACTTTCCCGGCGGGACGATCCGTCTGGGTCTCTCGTCGTGTTTTTTTCGGAGACCCACATGATCGTTGTCCGTTATTTCACCTTACCGCTGTACACAACTGACAGAAACCGTACCGACGATCGACTGATCTGGACCGGACCAGAACCTGTTCCAGCCATGGGCGAAACAGTGATGGTCAGGTTCAACAATATTGGTGAATGCAGAATCGTTTGCTTTGCCTCACAAGGTCCGTACCTTGGGCTGCTTGTTTACCCCCTTCAACCACCCAGTTGGTGGATTTCTCAGAATGGCGAGCCTTCACCTGAAACAGCAGGCCTGGTGTTTGGCCGTGAGATCTCGCTCATTGATGGTCAGGAGGTGTGAAATGGCGCTTTTGTTCACCCGCTTGGCTCGCAACTTCGTCAAAGCCGGGTACTACCCGACCGATGACGAGACTTTGCAGCGGATTCAACACTTTCTCATGCCAGCATCAAGACCAATGCGATTGCTTGACCCATGTTGTGGGGAAGGTGCGGCGCTGGCTGACATCCGTTTTGGCCTACAGGAGCGTGCTGGTGACGCTTCAGTAAGCATTGAAGCTCTGGGTGTTGAGTTTGATAAAGAACGCGCCTGGCACGCGAAAACCCTCTTAGATAGGGTTATTCACGCGGATATTCATGACGTCGTGGTTAAGGCGCGCAGTATTGGCCTACTGTTTCTGAATCCTCCTTACGGATTTGGGATCAGTGATGCGGCGAACCTGGCAAACGCTGATTCTGACAAAGCCGAACGTCTGGAGCGTACGTTCTTAAAGAAAACGGCATCATTCCTGGTTGAGGGTGGGGTACTTATCTACATCATTCCGTACTACGCCTTAGATGCTGAGATTCGGACATTTTTGGCCCGTAATTTCGACAATTTACGGTTCTTTATGGCCCCTGAGCAGCAATTCAAACAATGTGTCATTTTCGGGACCAAAATCCGAAGCACACATCCACGTAAAAGCGTTCTTGACTGGCTTGCGCAGGCTCAGGCCGGAGAGTTCGTAGATCAAGTATTGCCAGAGGTCTGGGATGATGAACCCTACCAGGTGCCAGCAGCTGATGCGGAGCTTGACTTTCATGCTGTGCGAATCGATGCCGCTCAATTGAAAGACGAGCTCAATACATGGAAGGCGAGTCTATTGTGGCAAGGCTTTGATGTTCATTTCTCTCAGGTGCGGACCAGTCACAGAAGACCGCTTCGTACGATGACTCAATGGCACCTAGCGCTTGCGCTGGCGGCCGGCCAGGTGACTGGCTGCATTGAATCGAAAGACGGCCGGATTTTTCTGATAAAGGGGGATACCTTTAAGAAGAAAGAACGTATCCAGAACCTGGAGGTGGATGAGAAAGGGAATGTCTCAGAGACCATCACGATGCTGGATAAGTTTGTGCCTACGATCAATGCGATTGAATTTACTGCCGATCATCGGCTTGGTCAGATAGTTAAAATCAGCTGATGCTTTATTCCTCGGTGCCAATAGTTGGCGCTATTCACCCTTCATTAGAAGGGTTCCTCAAGGGGCCTGGTCCAGGTCATTTGGGGAAACCTTCTCATTAAGCCAAAAGGGGTTTCTATAGGTGCGTTCAACCCTGTAAACGCATCAAGGTGGTCTTTGACTGCCTGGGTAGTTTTTCTTATCTGCTGCAGTCATGCATGGCATGTCAGCAGCCTCGTCTTATCCCTTGGGGACATCCGTCCTCAAGGGGCAGGATGTCTCCAGCTTTTTGGAGATACCCATGTCTTCTTTCAATCCGTCGATTTTACCCATCGCGCCGTCTGTATACGCTCAGGCAGCGCCTAACCCCGCGCAATTGCATGTTGCTGATGCGCATGGGCACTACGTGTTGGCGACTCCAGGACAGATATTGGAGGCTGCACGTGAGGCGATTGTGTCTTTAGTGCCTTCGGGAACTCCCATGTCAACGCCGAGCATTGCGGAACGCTATGCCGTTGCTCGTTTGGCTGGCCTAGAACACGAGGTTTTTGCTGTCTTCTTTTTAGACAACCAGCTTCGCCTAATCCAGTATCGGGAGTTGTTCCAAGGCACCCTGAATCAAACGGCTGTCTATCCTCGTGAGGTCGTTAAAGAGGTGCTCAAAAACAATGCTGGCGCGGTCATTTTGGCTCACAACCATCCAAGCGGAAAGTTAGAGCCTAGCCGGGTAGACCGCCAACTTACTGAGCGGCTGAAAAAAGCATTGGAGCTGATCGATGTGAGGGTTCTGGACCATTTAATCGTCGGGCCTTCAGCCGATACCACTAGTTATTCGTTCGCTGAGCACGGCGACCTGTAACTTGAGTCATTTCTTGTTTGTTTAGCCCGCATTTGGGCGTTTTTAACCTGTACCCATGGGGTCGCTGCGGCCCTTATGGGGCGTTGCGACTCATTTTCTGGAGATTGTCATGAGTCGTCATTACTTTGAAACCACCTATAAAGATCATCCCGTTACCGTGCTGTTAGGTTGGGATAGGGCTTTGGGGCATTATTTTTTGGTCATCGAAAAGCGGGTGGATTTTGTGGATCCGGATGTGACCGGGTTCGATGATCAGTATCTGTATAGCAATCTTTATGAGTCCAACCCATTTGGTTTGAGCCTGGAGCATTTTAAAGCGGTGTTGCACCGGCTCAAAATCACTGTGCCAGCAAATATGTTCACTGAGGTCGAACGCGACTCCTGGAACAACTTGGGGAATCGAGACATCACCCATCAAGCTGACGGCTCATTTGCCGTGCGCTCGGCTTGATCATCTCTCTAAACGACGCGGCCTGGCCTCTTCCTCCTCTTTGCGAGGAAGGGGCTAGTCGCATAACTATGGAGCTCGGTGATGTACCAAGTAGAGGAGTTTCCTGAAGACTGGGCAGATGCCTGCATCCGAGAGTCGGACGGCCGCTTTTTATTCGTTTCACTGTATGGACGCGATGGATCGCTGATGCAATTCATGGCTGCGATGCAGTTGGGCAATAAGGAAGGCGGTATACAACGCTTTCACTTGCTCGGCGATGATGGCCAGCGCCACTTGGTCGAGGTCGGCGGTGTGGATCGTTTAGGCAAACACACCGGCAGGCTGCCTAAACAAAACCTGTTTGGTCCTCTGGGGCAACTGTGGGTATTTGACAAGAATCTACAGGAGCCAGACCGTGCCAATCGAATCGGTTGGGCTCTTCACTACTCAGCAGAGAGCGACCTGGCCAGCCTTAACGAGGCTCAGGAGCATGATCTTGATGATCGTGCCTGGCAACTGATCAAAAGCTTGTCGCCGGTGGCCCTTCTGGACCATTGGCGTGCAGAGGTTTTGGCGTGGTGCCGTGATAAGCAAGCTGTGCAGATAATGGGCAGCGATCTGTATCCCACGCTTGGCCCTGTCAAGGCAGTTCGGGTGAGCCTAAGTGAGCATTTTCTTGATTTCATCTCTGATGGGGTCAGGGAAGGCCGCCTACGTTTGCAGTTGTAGTTTTTCTAAGCTGATTGGCTGATTTCCGGAACCAGCCTTTTCTAAGTTTTTTCCAACCCATGCGGGGAGCAGCCCCGCTGGCTCCCCGTATTCCTTTTGTGGAGAGCCAATATGGGCGCTATACATCCCCAGCTAGATACCCCAGAGCAAAATGCCGATGAGCTGCATATGTCTCTGGCCATTTTTATTGATCAGTTTGGTGAGGGCTTGTTGGAGCAAGTCCGTCGCCAGAACCCGCCTATTTACGATCCAGACCTGGACACTCAAACTCCCGTTTGGCGTGCGCGGCAACACGTTCTGGACAATCTGACGCGTCAGCCATTTGAAGCCCAGGCCCATGCTGTACACGCCGTTGTGAAGCTGTTGTTGGATCACAATGAACCGGCAGCGGTACTCAATGCGGATATGGGCACGGGCAAAACCATGATGGCCATATGTGTTGCTGCTTTAATGCAGAGCACGCACCCACGCACCCTGATCGTTTCGCCACCTCACCTAGTCTACAAGTGGCGACGCGAGATCCTAGCCACCGTGCCTGGCGCCAAGGTTTGGATTCTGAATGGGCCGGATACGTTACGCAAACTGTTGGCGTTACGAAATGCCCTGGGTTTGAAAACCAGTAAGCCAGAGTTCTTTGTGCTTGGACGTGTGCGTATGCGCATGGGTTTTCACTGGAAACCGGCATTTTTGACTCGCCAGGTATTGCAAGATGGTCAACGGTTTAGATTTGCTTGCTGCCCTGATTGCATGGAACCCATCGAGCGTGAGAATGCCGATGGTGAAATGATGCCGCTCTCCGCTGAGGCGGCCGCACTCATGCTTGCTGACAGACGCTGCAAATGCAGCCACTGCGATAGCACGCTTTGGACGTTGATTCGTGCAGGTAAGCGTATCGACTCCATGCACGATCTGGTGTTGGGTGCCTTGAAGCAAATGCCGACGATCGGAGATAAAACCGCTCGCAAATTGCTCTCGATTTTTGGAGAGGATCTGCTTGGGGGAATGCTCGACGATAACGTCTATGAGTTTCTCAACCTCATGGATGAGTCTGGCGAGCTTGTTTTCTCCGATCGGCAGGCCATGCGTATGGAGCGATCCCTCGCGTCCTTTGAGTTCAGTATAGGGGAGGGGGGCTATCAAGCCACTGAGTTCATCAAACGCGTGCGACGTGAAGTCGCCTGAGTAATTGTTCCAACGGGGGCAACCCCGACGAGGAACCTGATGTTCCGTCATCAGTAGCCTACCGGCACATGCAGGATTGGTAACAGACCTGTGTGAAGCTGTCGGGACAATGTAGCAGGGCCTTCGGGCCGCGCCAATGCCGCGAGGCAAGGCGTTACCTGCGAGCATCAATGCGGGTACGGCGCTAGGCTGGGTGGTATGACCAACGAAAGTGAACTGCTGATAAACACCGTTATGAACAACAAGCTAAAGATGCTGACAGGCTTGAACCAAAAAAGGTATGCGGTCGGTTGCCCTTTATCCGTTTTGGGGGCACACGGACATCATGACCGCCGGTGGAAAGGCAGGGTCTAACCCATCTCGTTACTCAGGTGAAACACGGTAAGCCCGTATCGCCGCCCTTCGGGGCAGGCAGACCGTAAGGAATGCTGTTGGTGGTGCGGGTAAAGGAATGTGGAGAAAGCAAATGCCGTCCTGTAATCGGGCGGATAGGGATTGAGCCGCAAGGCAACAGCATCCCACGCGAAAGCGGGCAGACTTCCACTTGGTCTTTCTCTACGAGAGAGTTTGTCTAACCTTCTTTAAGAGGGAATTGCAGATGACTACGCAAGAAATTGCTTGCGCGGGTGCGCCCTCACACGAATCGGTTAACTGGCACAGCATCGACTGGGCCAAGTGTCACCGTGAAGTGCGAAGTCTCCAAGCGCGTATCGTAAAGGCGACTCGGGAAGGGAAACACGGCAAGGTGAAAGCCTTACAGTGGATTCTGACCCACTCGTTCAGCGGCAAAGCACTGGCCGTCAGACGAGTCACCGAGAACCAAGGCAAAAAGACGCCGGGTGTGGATGGCAGCACATGGTCCACTCCGGAAGCCAAGTCTCAAGCCATGTTGTCAATCAAGCGGCGCGGGTATCGTCCCCAACCGCTGAAGCGTGTCTATATTCCCAAAGCCAATGGGAAGATGCGGCCGCTGGGTATCCCGACCATGAAAGACAGGGCGATGCAGGCGTTATACCTGCTGGCTCTCGAACCAGTGGCCGAGACCACAGCGGACGGACGCTCGTTTGGGTTCCGATCGGAAAGGTCCACAGCGGACGCCATCGAACAGTGCTTCACGGCGCTGTCCAAAAAGGTGGCCCCGCAATGGATTCTCGAAGGCGACATCAAAGGCTGCTTCGACAACATCAGCCATGACTGGCTCATGGGTCATGTACCGACGGATCGCGAGATTCTGAGGCAGTGGCTCAAGGCTGGATACATGGAAGATCGGCAACTTTTTCCAACCGAAGCCGGTACCCCGCAAGGGGGCATCATCTCGCCAACCCTGGCGAATCTTGTCCTCGACGGACTGGAAGCCAAACTGCATGAAAAGTTCGGAAGAGCTAGATATGCAAACGGCATCCAGACTAAGCTGATGGTCAACTATGTGCGCTACGCGGACGACTTCATTGTGACGGGACGCTCGAAAGAGCTACTGGAGCAGGAGGTCATGCCGATTATCGAGGACTTCATGCGGGAACGGGGGCTCATGCTCTCACCCGAGAAGACCAAGATCACGCACATCGACGAGGGTTTCGACTTCCTTGGACAAAACGTGCGCAAGTACAACGGCAAGCTGTTGATTAAGCCGTCGAAAGCGAACGTGGCAACCTTCTTGGAGAAAGTGCGCTCGGCGGTCAAAGGCAATAAGGCGCTGGATCAGCCTCGGCTGATTCGGATGCTCAATCCAATGATCCAAGGCTGGGCGAATTATCACCAGCACGTCGTGTCCAAAGCGACGTTCGCGCGTGTCGATCATGAGATTTGGCGTGTGTTGTGGCAGTGGGCCGTTCGTCGGCATCCGCAGAAAAGCAGCGTATGGATCAAGCAACGCTACTTCCACTCTGTAGGCACCAGTAACTGGGTGTTTGCGGCGGCGACGGGGGAGAGGTTCCCTGATGGGAGTTCCATCCTGTCGTCACTGCGGAAGGCAATGGACACGCCCATTCGACGACACCGACCAATCAAATTGAAAGCCAATCCATTCGACCCGACGTGGGAGGCGTACTTTGAGGAGCGTGTAAGCCTCAAGATGCAGAACTCACTGAGAGGCAGGAAGAAGCTCATCAACATCTGGTTGGAACAGGATCGTCGTTGTCCGATCTGCCATGAGTTGATCACGCAAAAGACGGGGTGGCATGTCCACCACATCATTCGGCGGGTCGATGGTGGAAAGGACGGGAGTACCAACCTCGTGATGGTGCATCCGAATTGCCATAACCAGATTCACGTCAATGGTCTCAAGGTGGTGAAGCCGGTTCGTGAAAGCGGGCTTTGAAAGGCTTGAGCCGTATGAGGGGAAACTCTCACGTACGGTTCTTAGGGGGGGATGGGCCAGCAATGGCTTGTCCCTACCCGACTACTTGCCTCGTGGGTATTTCGGTCTTTTGGTTGTAGATGAAGGCCATGAATACAAAAATGAGGGCTCAGCCCAAGGCCAGGCCATGGGCGTGCTGGCCAGCCAATGCCAAAAAACACTGCTGCTCACTGGGACACTGATGGGGGGCTATGCCGATGACTTGTTTCATCTTTTGTGGAGAATAAATCCGACACAGATGATTCAAGATGGCTTCAAACCTGCTCGTAATGGGTCGGTTTCGTACACCACTTACAGCACATGTCCGAAACTTAGTGAAATTAATTTCGGACACACGTTATAATTCGGACATCCATTTCGTACGGAAAGTTTCCCATGTCACGTGTTTTTGCCTACTGCAGGGTCTCAACTCTGGAACAGACCACAGAAAACCAGCGTCGTGAAATTGAAGCGGCGGGTTTTGCCATCAGATCCCAACGACTTATTGAGGAGCATATCAGTGGCTCGGTTGCTGCCAGCGAACGCCCCGGATTTATCCGGTTGCTAGATCGCATGGAAAATGGGGATGTACTGATTGTCACCAAACTTGACCGTCTGGGTCGTAATGCGATGGATATCCGAAAAACAGTAGAGCAACTGGCGGCTTTAGATATTCGCGTTCATTGTCTCGCACTCGGAGGCGTTGACTTGACCAGTCCGGCCGGAAAAATGACTATGCAGGTAATTTCTGCTGTAGCGGAGTTTGAGCGGGATTTGCTGCTTGAGCGAACGTATTCAGGTATTGCGAGGGCAAAAGCGGCTGGAAAACGCTTCGGTCGCCCCCCCATCCTGAGCGAGGAACAAAAGCAAACAGTGACAGAGCGCCTAAATGCTGGCATCAGTATCAGTGCTATTGCCCGGGAATTTAATACCACCCGCCAGACTATCCTTCGGGTAAAGGCTGGATTGCTGCAAGAGTGAGCGGCTGGGAAGATTATAAAAAAAATCAAATGGTTATTATGAAATAAAACAGCCTGCTGGGTTCTTTTCCCCCTATTTTTTATAAAAGAGTAGACAAAAGAGGTTCGCGATATTAATCTACCAACTAGATGGTTGGTGCTGATTACACCAGCTATACCTTTTATCAAGAAATTACAGGAGCCATTATGTCTACTACCGTTAAACCTTCTGCAGACGCAGCTGCGATCCACAATACCCGTGAAGCAGTTCGCAGCCAGCCTGGCCTGGGTAACCTGACTTTCCAGATGAAAGCCCGTTCCAGCGGCGGATTAACCGTTCGCACAGAGACCGGCGCCACAATCCAGAACGGCGTTATCGATACCAGCCGTGTGGGGAAATTTTCTAATATCGGTGATGAACCCGCAGGTTTACTCGGCACCGATAGCGGCATGAGCCCGACTGAATACATCATGCAGGCGCTGGCTGGCTGTTATACCGCCACCCTTACCATGATGGCTGCTGAAAAAGGGATCGACCTGGACGGTATCGAGCTGGATCTTAATTTCGATATCAACCTCAACGGCTTCCTTGGGCTGGACAGCAACGTGCGTAAAGGTGCGAAATCTATTCGCGTCGATGTTCACCTTACGAGCAAGACCGCCAGTCGCGAGGAGTTAGAAGCGCTGGTCAGCGAAATGCAAAAGAATTCGCCAATCCACGATACTCTGGCTAATCCGGTTGAAATGATTACACGCCTGGCGTGATGTCAGAGATGTAATGCTGCCATTCAGAATGCAGGATGGCAGTGACGTTCAGCTCTGCACGATACTGAGTCAGTGATACAACTTGCTACGGAAAAATAGCAACAATATAATCTATCAACTAGTAGATTATATGGAGTAATTATGACAACCATGACACGGGAACGGCTGCTCAGCGAAGCAGAACACCTGATGCGCGAAAAAGGGTATTCAGCATTCAGCTATGCTGATTTATCAAAAATAGTGGGTATCACCAAGGCCAGTATTCATCACCATTTCCCGACCAAAGATATTCTGGGTGAGCAGGTGGTAATACAGGCGTTCTCTGATACACAACGCGTATTTGAGCAGATAGAGGCGACTGAGAAAAGCGCGGAGAGAAGAATTGCGGCTTACATCGATATCTTCGCGCAAAGCCATAAAGCTTCGCTACTGCCACTGTGTTGTGCGTTGTCAGCAGAGACCGCCAATCTGCCTCAGGCAATTACTGTACAGACATCACTTTATTTCGATATGCAAATCGAGTGGCTCACAAAAGTCGTCAGGGCGGGCATGGAGTCAGGTGAGTTTTCATCCCATGCCGAACCATCAGATATTGCTTTGATGATCATTAATGTCTGTGAAGGCTCAAGCGTAGTGGCGCATGCAACGGCCAGACCCGAAGTCTTCGCCAACAGCCTTAAGTATATAAAACTGCTTCTTAATACCCCTCATTCAGGAGAATGACACTATGCTGGACTGGAACAACTATCGCTCAGAGTTAATGCAACGTTTAGGCGAGTTGGGCAAACTGACCCCCGAGACCATGAAAGGCGTGGTTGCCCTGGGCAACGCAGGTAACAAAACTGACCTTTTGGGCGCAAAAGTGCGTGAACTCATTGCCCTGGCGTGCGCAGTCACAACCCGCTGCGACGGCTGTATTGCTTTTCACGCCGACGCCGCTGTGAAAGCCGGTGCAACCGACGCTGAAATTGCTGAAGCGCTGGGCGTGGCGATTAACCTCAACGCTGGCGCGGCGGTCATTTATTCAGCCCGCACTCTGGATGCCGTCGGTCAGGCACGCGGTTAAGCATTAATAAATTCCACGTTAAAAGGGCATTACTGCCCTTTTTTTATGTCCGCAATAGCCTGAGCATATACCGATGCAGGTTTCACACCCGGTATGCGTTTAACTAATTGCCCTTCATGAAATATCAGCACAGACGGCAGCCCCCAGATCTCGTATTTGGTTGTCAGCACCGGCGCCTGATCTACATTGACTTTCCCCACCTGAATATCTCTATCGAGCCGGTCTGCAAACTGACTGAACATTTCTTCGCTGGCCTGACAGGGCGGACACCAGGGTGCAGAGAAACGTACCACCGATATTCCTTTGTACTGCTCTATCTGGCGGAAATTATCTTCGTTATAAGCTGTTAATGTACGCATGGTGATGACCTCGCAAAATGAGTGACAATTCAGAAATGGCTGCGTTATGACAAAAAAATACGACACACCCATTGACCTACCTACTAGATGGTTGGTATATTGCCACCCATCAGATGTTTATGCAACTCCAGTGCGCGACGTCCAGTCGATGATACTGCCGGGCTGTGCAAATCCCTGCCGGGATACTCCTTTTTGTTTTTTGTGAGGTATACGATGAGTAAGCTTTTCACCCCCTACAATCTGTCTGGCCTGGCGTTAAAAAACCGTGTAGTCATGGCACCGATGACCCGCACCCGCACCATGAATGACGTGCCGGATGAGGTCGTGGCTTTGTACTATGCACAGCGTGCTTCTGCTGGCCTGCTCATCACCGAAGGGATGCCGGTTTCAGAAGAAGGCCGGGGTTACCTTTATACCCCTGGTATCTACAACGACGAACACGTCCAGGGCTGGCGTAAGGTGACACAAGCGGTTCACGCCAAAGGTGGCCGTATTTTCGCGCAGCTCTGGCACGTCGGCCGTATGTCTCACGTCTCTCTTCAGCCAGGCCACATAGCGCCGGTTTCAGCGGGCACCGTTCAGGCGGTCAATACCACCGTTTTTGCGCTGACCGAATCCGGAGAACCGGGCCCGGTTGTACCAAGCCAGCCACGCGCGCTGGAAACGCATGAAGTTAAACGCATCACTGCAGACTTCGTGCACTCCGCACGCCTGGCGATGGAAGCCGGCTTTGACGGCGTGGAAATCATGGCGGCAAACGGATTCATCTTTGACCAGTTCCTCAGTAGCGAACTGAACACCCGCACCGACGAATACGGCGGCTCGGTGGAAAATCGTCAGCGTTTCCTGCTGGAGACCATTGACGCCGTGGCGGAAGCCGTGGGTAACAGCCACGTTGCCGTGCGCCTGTCACCGTTCGGCCGCATTTATGACCTCGCGCCGTATGAAGGTGAAGAGCAAACCTGGTCAGCCATCACCGACGCGCTCGGTCAGCGGGAACTGGCCTACGTACACCTTTACTATCAGCCGGTGTACACCAAAGCGCCACTTCCGGAAGGCTTCCGCCGCCGTTTTCGCAACACGTTTAAAGGCACCATCATCGCTGCCGGCGGTTTTACCCGTGATATCGCAGAGCAGGCTCTGGAAGATGATGAGCTGGATCTGGTGGCATTTGGTGTGCCCTACATCGCTAACCCGGATCTGGTTGAAAGAATGCAAAACGGCTGGCCACTGGCAGAAAGTGACCGCGCCACCTACTACGGCGTCAGTGGTTCCCCGGAAAAAGGCTATACCGATTACCCGGTCTGGCAGGCGCAATAAATCCCATACGGTCGCGGTTCTCTGATAAGTGAGATCCGACCGCCCAACGTCTTTGAGGAATCATTATGCAAACGCTGAAACCCACCCTTACCATCGATATCTGGTCAGATTTGGTCTGCCCGTGGTGCTGGATTGCTAAAAAAAGATTTGAACAGGGTCTGAATCGCTTTGAATTTCGCGACCAGGTGGTGATCCGCCATCACAGCTACCGTCTGGCCGGTGGTACTCCCGCGATGCCTTTTAAGGATGCCATCGTTAAAAAGCTGGGCAGTCAGCATTCAGCGGAGCTGATGATGAATCAGGTGGGCACCGCCGGTAAATCTGAAGGTCTGATCTACAACTTCGACGGCATGATGTTTGGTGATACAGAAGATGCACACACCCTGCTGGTTGCCGCGCGTAAGGCCGGAATTGCGGACGCGGTGGAAGAACGTTTTTATCATGGCAGTATCACCGAAGGTCGCTCTCTCTTTGACCGTCAGCAGCTCGTTGCCATGGCCGTAGAAGCCGGTATGCCGAAAGCTGACGCTGAAGCCGCCCTGGAGAATGACGATTTTCGCGCCACCGTTTCCGACGATGAAGCCCACGCACAGTCTATTGGCCTCAGCGGCGTTCCGGTTTTTGTGATGAACGAAAAATATGCCATCAGCGGGGCTCAGGCAGCAGATAACTTTTTGAATGCCCTGCGTCAGGTCTGGGATGAACAGCAAACCGAATTTTCAGCCACTGCGGGTCAGACCTGCGGAACGGATGGCTGCAGTATTTAATCCGTCAACCGCCGGCAGTTTCACGCTGCCGGCAACGTCTTACCCACCAGTAATGGAGTCAGAAAATGAACACTTTTTTCAAAGGTAAAAAACTGCTCGTCGTCGGCGGTACCAGCGGCATGGGCCTGGCCGTGGCACGCATGGTACTGGAAGCGGGCGGCAGTGTCGTGCTGACCGGGAATAAAAAAGACAAAGCCGAAGCGGTGCAAAAAGAACTGAGCCCTCTGGGACCGGTTGCGGTCATCGCGGCGAACCTGATGACCGAAGAAGGTATGGAAACTATCCGTCAGGAAATTAATGCTCACCATCGCGATATCAGCCTGATGGTGAATGCCGCCGGTATCTTCATGCCCAAAGGATTTACCGAGCACAGCTTTGCCGATTATGACATGTATCTTTCGCTGAACCGAGCCACGTTCTTTATTACACAGGATGTCGTGAAGAACATGCTCGCCGCGAAGCTCGAAGGGTCTATCGTCAACGTCGGTTCGATTGGTGCTCAGGCTGCACTGGGTGACTCGCCGGCCTCGGCCTATTCAATGGCAAAAGCGGGTCTGCATGCCCTGACGCGTAATCTGGCGATTGAGCTGGCCAGCGCGGGTATTCGTGTCAACGCGGTGTCTCCCGGGATTGTTCATACGCCGATATACGAAGGCTTCATGGACAAAGCGGATATCGCAGATGCTATGAAGTCGCTGAACGATTTCCACCCGCTGGGACGCGTCGGAACTGCCGAAGATGTGGCAAACACTATTCTCTTCCTGTTGTCTGACAAAACCTCATGGGTGACGGGCGCTATCTGGGATGTCGATGCGGGCATCATGGCGGTCAGACGATAACCCCGTGACGCTGGCATAAGCCGCCCCTTAAGGGCGGCATTTTTTTGTCGCCAGACATGTCATCAGCAGGCTTCACTAAGAATATTCACGACCTGTTCATCCGTGCCTTTTGTGTTCCCGGCACAGGGTGTTATGCCGGGTTCTGACGACATCCTGACAGGACAAAACGGCCAGAGAGAAAGGGGTTATACACGATGAGGAGCCGGTATCCGCAGTACCTGTGAAATTCTTTTCATCCCTGCTGTCAGCATACTCCGTGGGCAGGCCAGATTTAACCGGATATATCCGTCCCCATTGTCGACAAACAGCAAGCCCCCTTCAAGAAGGACCCCTGACTCCCGGGCAAAATACAGCGATAAATCCTCACCTGCGGTGTCGGGCAGGTAGCGGCTAATATCTATCCAGGCCAGATATGTCCCTTCGGGGATCGAGAACCTGGTTTCGGGTAAATAGCTTTTGAGATAGTCGTGCAGGTACTGGAAATTGCCGTCAATATATTCCCTCAGATGGACAAGCCAGTCATCACATTCACTCCACGCCGCTTTGTTTGCTGCCAGGCTCAGTGGAGAGATGAACTCGTCGTGTCTGAGACGCCACTCGCTTCTGACACCGGGATCCGGAATAATAATATTTGCCAACAAATTCCCGGCCAGATTGAATGTTTTACTCGAGGACATGCAGGTAATAATGCGTGTAGAATCAGGGAAAAGAGAGGCGGCCGGTGTATGACCGATACCGCTTCGGGACAGGTCGCAGTGAATTTCGTCAGATATCACCCAGATGTCATTGGCCAGGCAAATTTCAATAATCCGCTTAAGTTCATCAGGCCGCCAGACTCGTCCGGTCGGGTTATGCGGATTACACAGGAAAAGAATTTTCACACGTAAATCGGCCTGACTGGCTTTGCGTGCAAAGTCTTCCCAGTCAGGTTCCCAGCCGCCTGCTGATTTTTTTAACGCAGAGTACACCACGCGACGCTGACTGTATTCACCCGCCTTTTTAAACGGGCCATATGAAGGCGTCATAATAAGAATACTGTCATCCATGTCGGTCAGAAGCGGGACGAGACGGTTCAGCGCGGGAATAATGCCCGGAGACAGCACAATGTCTTCCGTTTTGAAACGGTGACCATATTGTCGCTCACACCAGCTGCCAAAGATCTCATAGTATTCTTCGTCGTAGATTTTAGTGTAGCCGAGTATTTTTCTATCCAGACGGTCTCTGATGGCCTGAAGAATCGGCTCTGGTGTGGCAAAAGCCATGTCAGCAACCCAGAGGTTGATTAGCCCTTCTGCCGGATACCGCATTGCAAATTCGGACTGTCCCGAAAACAGGTATTCCCGCCAGCCGTCCACGGTGAGACTGTCTGTTTTCTCTCTGCTTACGTACTCATCAAAATCATATTTCATTTCATAAACCTGCCTTAGGTGTAGTCAGAAACGTCGACCTCAGTATTACTGTCAGTCTGATGCCGGAGCGGGAAAACTGGCTCGTGTGATTAACATAAGAGAATCATCACAACTGCATGAATTAATTGCGTTATTAAGGTTCTCTCGCCTTTGTCATCGACTGACGGGGGGATTTCTCGCGTGTCACCATCACAATGCCAGTCAGCACCGCCAGGGCAGAAAATATCGTTCTGACCGTCAGTGATTCATCCAGGAATACCACACCCCCTAGCATTGCCAGACAGGGAACGCTGAGCTGAAGGGTACTGGCGGTGATAGAGCCGAGAGAGGGTAAAAGGGTATACCACAATACATATGCACCGGCTGAGGCGGCGGCACCGGACAGCAATGACAAAGCAATGCCCGCAGCATCATAGTGACCCTGCTTCATAAACAGCAACGAAAGAGCGAGAGCCATCGGCGTGGCGAGTACAAAATTTGCCGCCGTTGAAGCCCCGGCCGCCTGGCCCGCCCTCCCCCTGACGGAATAGGCGGCCCAGGCTAATCCGGCAACGATCATCATAAGTGCACTGTAAAGCGGCGGTGCCTTCGCCCCGGGTAACAGCAGGGCAGCAATTCCTGCCAGAGCAATAACTAAACCGCAAGCCCGCATAACGGAGAGTGATTCCCCTTTAAATAATCCGTGGATCACCATCGCAAACTGTACGGCACCAAAAAGTAACAGCGCACCTGCCCCGGTATCGAGATGGATATAGGCGACAGAGAAGAGCACTGCGTACACCATGAGGTAAAATCCGCTCAGCGGACGCCACAGCGATAATGTAGTTTTTGCGTGATAAAACAAGAAAGGTGACAGGACGAGTGCACCACTGGCCAGCCTGAGGCTGCTGAATGAAAGGGGATCAATGTGGCCTCCCTGCAGGGCCAGACGGCACAGAATAGAGTTTGCAGCAAATGCCAGCATTGCCAGGGATATTTTAAGAATGAGCGCGCAATTGGCCATTCAGTGAGACCTCATAAAATTCTTGTAAACTACCATCTAGTTGGTAGCATAGCGTAAGTGATCACCGAACAGGAAGCAATAATCAGCTTTCAAACTGGAAGGTGAGGACAGGCATTCGGAATGAATTCTGTTTCACATCCCCAGTAGAGGAAGGAAAACGCGTAATGCCAGATGCAGAGCAGAAGATTATTTTTCCCTGCGATCAAACATATGAAATCAGTTTAAGACCTGGAATATCCTATGAAAAAACTAAAATTTACGTTCAAAAATGCGGCTGGTGAAGAACTGGCCGGATTGCTTGAACTTCCTGAAAATCCTAAAGCGTTTGCGCTGTTAGCTCATTGTTTTACGTGTGGCAAAGACCTCAAAGGCGCGGCGCGTATTGCGCGGAAACTGACAGAGAATGCTATCGCCGTTCTCCGGTTTGATTTTACTGGTCTGGGAAACAGCGAAGGGGATTTTTCCAACACCAACTTCTCATCCAATATTTCGGACCTGCTTTGCGCGGTAGATTATCTCCGCCGACAGTACGAAGCGCCTTCTTTGCTCATCGGCCATAGCCTGGGGGGATCGGCCATTCTGTCTATTGCCGGCGAAGTTCCTGAGGCAAAGGCCGTTGTCACCATAGGATCACCCGGAGAACTGACACACGTAAAACGTCTTTTTAAGGATGATGTTGAAAACATTAACCAGCATGGAGCCTATCCCGTTGAGCTGGCCGGGCGGGTATTTACCTTAAAGAAACAGATGCTGGACAATATTCAGGAACACAAAATCGCTCATAAGGTGTTCGCCATGAACAAGCCTCTGCTTATTTTTCATGCGACTGAAGATGATACTGTGTTAATTGAGCAGGCCGAAAAAATATTCAAAGCAGCAAAGCATCCCAAGAGTTTCATTTCGTTGGGTAAGGCGGATCACCTTCTGACTCATACTCAGGATGCTGAATACGTTGCCGATATCATTATATCGTGGAGCGAATGTTACCTATAAACAGAGTAAATGCGTTCAAACTCGTAGCGCAGAGGGCGATTTTCTGCAGAGATCGGACGCTGTTTATGCTGGACTGATTTTGCGATAAAGGCTTAGGCCGATGCATACAGGTGGGGCTGAATAAGGGTGAGGCCCTTGGGCGAGCATCCTTCATGCACCGGCTGAATGAAATCAGGGATCTGGGGGTGAGAGGATCAGCGTTACCACGCCACCGGCGCTAACACTACATACGGCGGCGATAACACTCTGGAATACGGTTTATATAGAAAGAACCATTGAGCCGCTTAAGCAAAAAGGAGTCCCTGTTAATGAACTGCTGGTCTCTCATCCTTCTCCACTGCTGTACAAAATATAGTCTTAGCGTGGGATAATTTCCGTTTTCCAAGCGGACCCCTACAGTCGCAGGAATTGCCCAGACCTGAGCTGGAAGCTGCGTCACAGGAAGTGGAGTATTCATAATTTTTACTGGATAAATAAACAGTGATTTTACAGAATAAACCTGAAAAGTCATTTCTGCTTGTATCTCAGTAAGTTTTTAGAGCATGGGACACTACGACCCGGCCGACCGCGCCAATGGTTGATGAAGCGCCCAAACTCTCTTGACCTGACTTGCGCTGCATCCGGCCAATCTTGCCGTAGCAGCAATGCTGTGGCCTGCAGACCGCAGCGCAATAATCCGATCGTGCATTTGGGTGTCAGCTTTGCGGCCTGCATAGCGCCCAGCATCCTTGGCCAGCTCCACGCCTTGTCGCTGCCGCTCGCGCCGATCCTCGTAGTCGTCGCGTGCAATCTGCAACGCCAGCTTCAAAAGCATGTCCTGGACGGATTCCAGGACAACCTTGGCCACTCCTTTCGCCTCGGCGGCCAGCTCCGTCAAATCCACAACACCAGGCACTGCCAGCCTGGCACCTTTAGCCCTGATCGAGGCTACCAGGCGTTCGGCCTCTACTAGCGGCAAGCGGCTGATTCGGTCAATCTTTTCCGCAACCACGACTTCACCTGGTTGCAGGTCGGCAATCAGGCGCAGTAGCTCGGCGCGCGATCGGCCCGTGCGCCGCTGGCTTTCTCGCGGTAAATGCCGGCGACGTAAAAGCCGGCTGCTTTCGTGCTCTCTACGATGGCATCCTGCCGGTTTAGGTCCTGGTCCTCCGTGCTCACGCGCATGTAGATGCGTGCCACCTTGAGGGCAGCGCCCGGTGCCTCGTGGTGTTTACTTGGACTCATTATTTATATTTCGCCTAGTAAGCAGAGCAACAATCGCAAAGCCAAAAGCTAGCACTGCGGTTGCTGCATGCCATAGAAATTGTTGGAAGTCCGTGCGAGCCATAAAAAGATGGATGGCCGATACTGCGTTGGCAACGCCACCGCCAAAACAGAGCAATGCCATAAACACCGTAATACTTCTCTGCCTATTCACGCCGTCACCTTTTCTGGTCATTTTGGGTATACCCATCTTGTCCACCCTTGGGAAGGGTAGCCAAAAATACTGCTTCCCGAACCTATTGAGCCAGGCGGTTCTTGGCTACTTAAATGAACCATTTTTATGGCCAACTCCCTTTAGTGCCAAAAAACTGACTTCTCAAATTTAAACTTCTGTGCTTCCTACCCAGTGATGCCCGAGGTAAACATCTGCGCCCCATCTGGTTAGAGGGATGAGTCGCTCTGCCTCTGCGTTCAATGTTTCTGTAGTCCAGCCTTGTGGGGGAGCAGGGAGGCTGCTCAAGACCTCGCCTTCAAGAGAGGTCACGAGTAAACGAGAATAACGGCTAGAAGTCAGGATATTGGTCTCACCAGGTCTGACGTCTGTAATGAAAGTGATCAATCTCTAGTCAGCTTATTTCCAAATTATTCTTAGCCACCTTTATTGGGGCAGCTCGATTGGCGACAGTCACGGATACACCGTATTTTCGGCCTCGGGCGTGGTAGAAGTTCAGTACAGCCGTTTCTAGAGAGGACAGCGTTGAAGCGATGCGTCCATCCAGAGCTTGGATTTCTGCTATTTGTGGGTTTGAGTTGAGCATGTTGCCAGCCTCCATAGTTTGAGTTCAATTATTGCTAACAGCAAAGTCTTCACGAGAACGGCCTTCCGATTCAATTTGCTTGATCCATGTCGGCGTGCGTCCTCTACCAGTCCACGTATGACCATCTGGGTGCTGATACCTGATTTTCGATACTGCTTTCGTCTTTAACGGGTTTTTTTGAAACACCTGGGCAATATCTTCAGGTGTTAGGTCGTGCTCCTTCATCGAGCGAAGAATATCGCTGATTACTTTAGATCTTGTTTTCTGTTTCAATTTATCGGCATCACGTTGCAGTCGAGCAATTTCATTTTTTATTTCGGTGATGGAATTAAATTCTTTTCTCATGCGTTCCTCTTTATTATCTCTCAACCGGCGAAACTGAGAGGTGGCCTTTCTAACGTGGATGTTGGCCAGGCACCAGCGGCCTGGCTAACTTTTTTTCTTGAGTTAGAACAACGACATCACAACAATGAATGACATTCCGATCATGATGGTTTTCTGTACGCCACTTACAAGCTCAACCTTTTCGATTGAACCAGTTGAGTAGTTTCGAAAAAGCGCCGTAATAAACGACATCAAGATAAGGGTAACAAAAGCAGTTGATATCGCAAAAATGATCGCTCTTAAATTGCCCATGCTGACGCCAGATCCAGATGCAAATCCTTGCTCCAGGCTTTCGGTTAAAGGCAGGCAGGCTTCACCTTCACGGATACACGGATCGATGGGTGGTCGGTAGGTGCCACCTTGATCAGGGTTTGGTCGAATGATGTCGTCTACTGGATCGCCGTTATTACCCGTAGGCGGGCCATTTCGTATTCGGTCAGCCATTTTGCAGATGGTCGTCCCATTGATATCCGCAAAGCCGTTACAACTGCCTGAGTTGATCATTTTCTGGCAATTCCCGATTCCGAGCTGGACGCATGCCAGTACCATATCACCATCGACTTCTCGGCCATCGAACGTTCCCAGTCCCGCAAGAGTCTTGGGAGCCCGTGCTTGCATGGCATCAGTGGTCAGTTTTGTCCAAGCATCGACTTGGCGTTGCAAGTCCCAAGTTGCAAAATCATCAGGGGTTGTTTTTGCATATTCACGGATATTGGTTTTGTTCATCTGCAGGATGCCTGTACAACAAGACCCGTTATAGATGTCAAGCTGCCCACTCGATTCAAACATGGCCAACCGGCCTACGGCATCCGCATTTGCCTTGAGCCATGGGCTGGCGTTGGGTGAGTTGCGGACAGCATCCGCCACTTGTGCTGCCGTAACAAGTGCTGCTGCGAATGCTACCGCTGAGGCTGTATATAAAAGCCACCCTGAGATCGATCGCTTGCGTATCACTGTTTTGCCTTTTATTGGATTCGTAGGGTTCTATCGCACGATTTCACGTGCTTGCCATGTTGGATAATGCGAAAATAAGCAGTCATCGTGTTTCGGTCGAAAGCAATTTGAGATTGATTGATTTCTCCCGGTTTATCAGCTGGCTCAGGATAGAGATGGCAGTATTCAGGAAAATCCTTCGATACGGACTTGCTGCTATTCATTTGAGTCACGCGCATCGGGCAGACGGAATACATATCTTCAATTCCACGACCGTTGGCGGGAGGAATGCAGCCATTAGAAAAACCGGAGCTAAAGATTGAAAAAACGAATTGGCTGCCGTTTACTGAATACGGTTTTATTAAGATGAAAGACGCCATTTTCGATCCGGGCGTTAAGCCAGATCCAGTTGATTCAATTTCCTTTTCCCAAATATTTCTAGCAAGACTCATTTCCGCACGAGAAGCGTGAGGAAGCTCCATAGATCCTGTATTAAAACCGACCACCGTCATCGGCTCCCACTTAAGCCCAGGCGGTAGATTGCTTTGGCTGTTAGTGCCTTGTGCCTGTGCTAGGTTAGAGATTACTAGCGAGAACGTAAATGCGATGCTGGCTAATTTATTAAACTTCATCTTTATCTTCCCTTAGTTTTTTGATAACTCTGAAGCATCTAATTCTGCAATAAATTGCTCTGGAGGTGTTGCGCCAACTAACCGCTTTCCGTTGCCCAATATAACTGTAGGTGTGTTAGCGATATTGTTTGCTTCTCCAAACTTTAAAATCTCCACCAAACCAGAAATGTCGCAGTCCTCACGGCCATCAATATTTCGACCATTCATGACCATGTTCCAAGCGGTGTTTCGGTCTGTTGAACACCAAGCTTTACGGGCAATGGGGGCTGATTGCGGGTCAATAACGGGAAAGACAAATCGATAGACCGTTACGTTTTCAAGCTGATCGACGAATTTTGTGAACACGCGGCAGATGGGGCAGAGCGGATCCTCAAAGACGGCCATCTTGCGTTGTCCGTTGCCATGGACCTGCACAATGGCTTGACTCAGCGGTAGTGATTCCCATGGGATCGTGTTGAGCTTCTCAAGGGCTGGTGCGGTCACATCACGGCGGTCTTTCATGTCCATGAGGGCGCCGCCGACAAATGCGTACCGCCCGGTCGAGTCGCTGTAGAAAATCTCGTTGCCACTAGTGACCTGGTAGATGCCGGCAATAGGCGTGGTTGAGATGCTATCGATGGGGACAGAACCTTGAGTGTGTTCCTCAATAGCTGCTTGCACGTCAGACGGTACGCTTTGAGCCCAGGACGCTGTGGCCAGTCCCAGGCTAAGGCTTGCACTGGCTGCCAGGCGAATCAGCAAAGAAGAAGGGGAATAGGTTGAGGTAAGCATTGTTCGGAAGAATCCTGGTTGTCAGTAATCAAAGGCGCGAACGCCTCGGGCGACACGGCATTGTTCGACCGCGTCACGAATAAGTTGGGAGACGTGCTGAGGGCTAGCGATCGCGCTGATGTGCACGGTCGGCGTCGAGGCGTCAGTGGTTTGCAAAACGACACGGCCACGGCCGAACAGGGCTTGAAAGAGGGTGCCGGAAACGGCGATGTCTTTTACCCGGTATAACTCCAGGGTTTCGACACGTTTGACGAGGATCCCGCTGTACTCCAGTAGGCGTTGGTTCGTCAGTTCATAGCGATGATTGGCAACCTTAAGGTATCGGTAGATCGCCCACAGGACAGGTATGACTGTCCAGCAGAACAGGATAGCTCCAATGAACCAGCCCGCATTGACGAGCTGGCCTTCAGTGCCTACCCAGATAAGTTCTGTCTCTCGTGTGGATGCAGGAGGCGCAATGTGGCTGGCAGCTGCCTGTGATAGTGGAGTAGGAGTGTCGAATGGGTCCATGTGGCCACTGTAGGGCCGCATGAAGTATGTGTCTGTTCAAACCCTTGGGCACATAACCAAGGGTTTCGACTTGACAAGCCTTTAAATCAATTCTATGCCAATTCGCTGTTGGTGCTTAGTCGAGCTGCGTCCGGCGATGTGAATGGGCTTTCACAGGACCCGCAGATAATCTTCAACTTTGGTTTACCCCAGACGCTTGTGCCGCATGGGCAGACGTACTTCCATCGGTTTGAATTGCCGGTGGGTTTTACTGGCATACTCTCGTCGCCCTGGGCGGCGTTGCTTGTGGAGGTGGCACTGGATGCCAAAGCTTGAGTGAGTGCTGGAAGTGCGATGTATGGAGGAGCTCCACCTCCTACTGAGATGTGTCCAAGCGCTCAGCGGCGCTACGAGGTGCGTCGGCATGTGAGAAGCGATCGTACCAGGTCAGACAGAATGACTGGGTGAGCAGATCGGCGCACGCTTTCACAAATTTGCCGTCCTCAATCGCATAATCAGCCATGAGTTGGCCAGTGCGTGCGCCACCAGGCTGGCCTGTCGAAGAGGGCATCAGTCCAATCGCTTCCATCTTCGAGGCCCACTCTTCATTGTGATACCTGCCACGGCCAGGCTTGCCAAAATGGAATTGCCAGAGATGGCACATTTCATGTACCAAAGTTTGCATGGTTTCGATCAAGGGCACGACGGCAAAGTATGCCGGGTTCATCGCTATTTCGTCTGTATAGGTGCCTTGCGCATCTACAAATCGCTGGCTTGAGAAGTAGCCCATTGAGCGTTTCTCGCGTTGCAAAGTAATCAAACAGTTAGGCAACCTACCGTCGAATAGGGCGGTATTAAAATGATCGTAGGCTTGTTGCAGCTCGGTATATGTTTGATGGGTCGGTGCCGTTTTCATGTTCATGGCGGTCTTAAGGTATGAATTTGTATTGCACAATACACTACATTTGGCGTCAAAGCATTGGTCGAATTTGAGGCTGGGGACAGTTAACCTAGTTACTGCATGAGATTTTGTGCTCCTGAAACTGCAGTTCTAAAAGCTTATATGGATTGAAATGAGTACATCCAACATTGAGGCCCTGGCCAGCATTTGGGCACGGATCGTTGAGGAAACGGAATTCCCGACCGACTACGAAGGGACGGCCACGCCTGCGGCGTACCAAGCTAGCGTAGCAATAAACGAACTGATTCGGGAGCATATCGTCGCGACCAACGACATGCGGCTGTTCGGCCTGCTGCACTTGCTGGGCCAGGCGTCGCTGCGTATGGAGCAGGAGCTATGGCCGGAGGAATACGAGCAGATAGCCCGGGAGGTTGAAGAAGCTCTGGGTGAAGTCAGTGATCCCAATGCCAGGTTGTACACCCATGAGGAAGTGATGCAGGTGATGCAAGAGCGGAACCATCAGGCACGAAGCAAGCCCCGTTGATGGTGTTATGTAATTGACGGCTGTTTCGGTTTGAGCGCAGGACCCTGGGCTATCGATCACGAACTCAAGGGGCCTTGTCTTGGCGTTGCACAACTACTACCGAGGCATGTTGCATGTAACGGATGATGGCCGTACTATAAGTGCATAGTTATGGAGATCAAGATGGCAAATGTAAACGCGAGAGTGCAGAAGCACCGAGATTCGCTCCGGCAAGCAGGATTGCGCCCAGTGCAGCTTTGGGTGCCTGATACCCGTCGGCCTGATTTTGCGGCGGAATGCCGTCGTCAGGCGCTGCGGGTGGCCAAGGCAGATAGGGCTGATGTGGATACAGAGCATTTTATGGATGAGGCTCTGGCTGACCTGGATGGTTGGACAGAATGAGGCGTGGGGATCTAGTTACTGTTGCAATGCAAGGGGATTTTGGAAAGCCTCGTCCTGCCTTAGTGATCCAGGCGGATTTATTTGCTGCCCATTCCTCGGTCACTGTACTTCCAGTGACCAGCACAATTGTGAATGCGCCTTTATTGCGCATTAGCATTCAGCCAGACCCAGATAATGGTCTACAAAAAACATCACAAATCATGATCGATAAGGCATTGACCGTTAAACGGGATAAGATTGGCCAAACCTTTGGATCTGTTAGTGCTGATACACTGGTAGAAATTGAACGGTGCCTTGCTGTTTTCTTGGGAATCGCAAAGTAATACTGGGTGTGAGGAGGGCTGAGGTATATGAAATATGCTCTGAAGTTAGCACGTCATGGGAGTATTTTTATTGCAAGGGTGATGTGGATCGGGTTATTGCTCGTGATTGATTTTTTTCTACTATTAATAAATTCAAACAATAATGAAAACTTGAATAATATGGCCGCACCAGAAGTCCCCGATCCGTTGGATCGGATGGATCCTAGCTGGGAGTTCTACTGGGGGGATCGTGAGTGACTGAATTATTTTTTAACGATTGTTTACGACCAGAAGTGGTCATTGAGTGTTTAGGAAATTCGGGAGGAATTCGGAGCGAGTTTGCCTCTTAGCGCACAACATACTAGCCACAGATGTAGGATTACGATCGGGGGGCAAGCGTCGAAGTGAGACCCCTTAACAAAATCATAATTAAAGCTTTATCAAGGGGCCAGCAGAGAGCCAACGCGGATGAAGAAAAGCAAGAAGATTTATGACACGACTCACATTGGTCAGATCGGAGTTAGTTGGGTCACATGGATCGTGGAAGGGCTGTGGGGTTGCGGAGTCGAAGTTGTGTCTGCCCATAATGACAATAGCATCGACGTTTTAATCTTTCTCAAACGAAGAGAAAAGACTAAAGGTTATGCAGGCCCGACAGGCGACGTGATTTTCGCCCAGATCAAGACCGGCTACAGGAGCAAGATGCCCCCAAAGACCGGCACGTATGCTTTAAATCTGGGTGGTAAGTACAACAGTGCACATTTACCACGATGGCTCTCAATGCCAGGCCCTGCGATTATGATTCACGTCACTCCTCCGCGGATTACTAAGGGAGATCCGATCGCATACTGGGTTGACCTGAAAGATCCACGAACATTGGCGACACCTGCCCAGATCACATTTGATGTGAAGCGGAAGTTTGATGCGGCGGGAAAAGGTGAAATTTACAATCTTTGTTGGCGCTGGGCTGAGTTACGCCAACTGCCGACTCTGATGGCTCCGAATAGGCTTCCATGGTCCAATCACATGCCTGTCCAGGCGCTCGCGCTTGCTGGAAGCTTTCACGATACTTGCCGGGGGTTCTATACGGATTGGATGAGGTATAGCAAGGCCAATCCAGGGCACTTCGTTGCGCAGGTGACCAACAGGGGATGGCGGCACATGACGCGTATCGGTCGATCAAAACAAACCATGTTCCAATCGCTATTGCTACTGCCTGTGGCGAGCAGGATGCTGGAACAATCCTCCGGTCTCCCTCGAAAGAGGCTAAGCAACGCCCAGCAGAAGACGCGTGCAGACGGGAGCAAGTGGGACCGTTACTACGAGGCCATAACGGCACGAGTGACGTTCTATGAGCGCCAGGAAGCTGTTATTCGGGTGATTATCGAGTGTACGAAGATGGAACCGACACAAACCAGCGGTCCATTTAGTACTCTGATCACTCGTTGTCTCTATTCCGTCTACGAACTTGCAAGACGACGGTGAGTTGCAGTGTGCGCAGGAGGAGCGTTGGAGCCAGACCTTGGACTGTTGCCAGGGCAACATCGCGTTTTGATTATCAGGACGCGTACCCGAAACTAGCCCACATAGCCCTCCAGGCACTACGTCATTATGCCTGTTTCTAACGAAGTTTGGCCGACTCCATGGCAAATAAACCAACTTTCCTTGTCAAGTTCCCTATCCCCTGAGAGCAGCGCTAGGTCGCAGCGAGTTGTTGCTAATGTGTGCTACCTTTAAATGAATTAATGCGTGACCTCTTGAATTTCTTTAGATATATGTGTCTCCCAGTATCTGCTAAGAGGCGCACAGGTCAGGTGGTATATCAGCCAGCAAGCATAAATGCATGAACTCTGATAGGAGTGGCTGGTAGTAAATTTTCCGTGAGCCATCTCGTGTCTCAGCATGGGACCGCCTTTCAGGTTGAATAGTAGATGGAAGGCGTAAGTCATATCCACGCCAAACACTTGCTCAAGTTCCCCCCTCCGATTTGAGTACATTTGGCTTAAAGATTGATCCTCTTGTGTAAGATTAAGATTCATCTTCGCTGTACTTGAGCCTCGATTATTTAACACATATCGAAGTGAGTTTTCTAGCTGGGGTATAAGAAGGTGAGCCGCTGAAACCATGTCACCTTGAATAAGCCTAGCGAAGCCAATTGAAAAAATTGACTCATGCCCTGGAGGTACAAATATACTGTGGTATGCAATTGGCTCAAAATGTCGTTCATCAATAGCTTGGTTACGAGACATTGTAATGAACGCTGGCTTTATGCGCCCCTCAACTAGGATGTGGTAGTGCAAGGCCATCTCAGTAAGGCTTTCATGATCAAACCATTCTTCTGATGGGTTGCCATACAAAGGTGCTGCAGGGGCAGTTGCAATTACTTTTCCTTCCTCGTCTGAATAGGTTTTTCTAAATATCGCCGAAAAAAAATACTCGTTTTTCTTTTTTAAGCATTGGGCATGGAGTGCAATTTTTTTGGGGTTTTGGGCAATAAAGGCTAGACGTAAGAGCATTTCGTGGACCTCAAGTTCTGCGAACTCATCACTGGTGGCCTCACGTTCTTTAGTTAAGTCAATCGGGATGCTGAATTCGCTATATTCAGATAGTGAGTTTTTTTCGTATTGTTGTAGCTCCTTCTTGAGGATCTCGATCTTCGCATGCATGCCTCCGATGGCACGTAGCTCGCCAATAGCGTCTCGTGTCCAAGACGCTTTTGCCGTGGCAGAACTCACGCCGTCGCGCATTCGCAGTGTCTGGTCTACGGCGTTCACTTTGCACCGCTTTGAGGAGTCTTTGTCCCCACCAGTCAAATAGGCACGCGCTGCTAAATGCCATACGCTCTTAACAGCTTCAGCATATTGTTTATCCTTATTAGCTGCAGCCATAGCTTCAGCCTCCTTGGCTACCACGCTCCATTCCAGTAAGCCGTATGACTGGCCTAAAACAGATAGCCTTCTAAAGGCTACTAAATTGCTATTATTTCTGGCTGTTTGGTGGGCATGTGCAAATATCTTTTTCGCGGTTTCTGGGATTTCTCTGCTTTTACCTATTAAAGAATATATGGTGAAGGCTCTTTCGATAAAATCCACAAGGGAAGCCGGTACACCAAAATCAGACTCATATTGGAATAGAAGCTCTTTATTGAAAAATGATTTGACGGCAGCTAGATATGAACTCGAGGCTAGGTCAGCCATTAAGTACAATTTTCTATTGCTATCCCAGCAACTATCAGCAATTCGAGCTCGCAATAGAGGATGATCGACTTGTTCAGCTATTTTTGTGAGTATGTCCTGCTGCTCACCGATATAGTCGCTAGGAATGAGTGATCTTTTACCTTCCATCATGATCTGAGGCGTAAAAGCGTTGGTTTTATCGGAATTGAAGTGATAGCTGCATATAACAGCGAGAACTTTATAGGCTCTTACAGCAGAGAAATCCCCAGCCTCTTCTGCTTGGCGTGAGGCTTTTAGGAACACTTGTTCTAGTGTATGGAAATTCAGCGAGTTGCTCATGGCAAGAAGTGATGAAAGCTTGATGTGGGAAAAATCTTTTAAAGTGGCCACATCCATCAGTTGCTGCTTTTCCTCGTATTCTTTGTTCGTCATGTGCGTACACTCATAGGCATTCTAAGTGAGACAGGCTTACTTCAAGATTGTAATGCTCTGTGAATAGCCTCCTCGATTCCCGGGGCAATTCACTCCAAGAAGCTGAAGACCGACTCGATAGGGTCAGGCCACCTAGCCCTCATCGCATGCGCAAGCCACCTGAACTCGTCGTCGCCGGGGCGGTCCCCAAGTCCGGGCCCGTTCGGGAGGAGCCATTTGAAGCATCTTATTGTCTGCGAGAAGTCAGTCACGATGAAATGGGATTTTACTTCTTCCCACCAAAAAATTTCCCTAGCAGTGGAAGTCGTCCGGAGTTGGCTGCTCCGTTTCCTCCTTCACTTACCATTTTATCGATACCCCCGGCAATATTGAATCCGGCCCATGCCATCATCGACGACCAAATGATCGGTAGACCGACATACAACGACAATAATATCGTGTTCAGTACCATTCTCTTGTAGCCAGCCGGAATAGCTCCTTTACCGATCATCATGGCTTCTTGGACAAATATATTGCCCAGAGCGCCAGGGTACATGGCGTTGATGAGGTGGCCGTCGATCCAAGTGGCGATGTACCACATCGACGCCCACATCTTGATAGTAAGAATGGCCATGGCACCTAAGAACAATACCCGGAGACTGAAACCGCTGACCAAGGTGGCCAAGGGTAGAAAAGCGTAGATCCCCATGAGGACTAAGGCCTGGATCATAGGTAAGGACGTCACTAAGGGCATCCATGCCATGCTGGCCATGAAGGCTGCCCCACCAACACCGAGCGTGCTTCCTGCGCCCGTTATTGTTCGACCCGCGACCGTGGCAGAGTCATAGGGAGTCCCCATCATTTGGTCGAAATCAACAAAGACTGGATTGGCTGCGGTTGACGCCAGACGAGCCACTTCATCTTTTTGTTTGTCGAACGACGTAAAGGTGAGAACGTTCGCTGCTCTGGATGCGAACGCTCGCACCCCAGGGCTTCCATCGATCAGCTTTTCTCGTAGCTGATCCTCCCACCATTGCTTGCAGGTTGGGCGTCCAAACTCTGGGTTTACCGCGCCGGTGACTTGTGGATCCACGTCGCTCGATGGGTCGTAGTACTCCGTATCGCGGGAGTAATCGATCGCAAAACCAGTTACTGGAGCACGACTGCGCATGGAGGCGTAATATCCAGGCTCAGTTCTGAAAAACTGGCTGCCCATCCAATCCACATCAGTTGGTCCATAGTCGGTATTGGATTCTGCCAAGATCGAGGCACCTGATGCACTGATTCTGCTGCGATCGCTGCGCAGATACTGACTGCGTGCCGGGATAAAGCATTCGCTATAAAACCGTTGCACATCGCCGAGCAACGCGGGGTCTTCGATTGTGGCATTCTTGGCCATATCCTCCAAAACCCGCATGTCAGAGCCGGAATTATTCATGCCATTGCGAAAGGCATTGTTTATCCCAGAGCTGATGGACATGATGGAATACCACCATAGGGGCACGTTACTCAGTCCGCTGGCCTGACTCATGCTTCCATCAATAGCATCGCGTAGTGCCGTATCGTAGGTGCTGCCACTGGCTCCAGGCGTTGCCTCTACAGGGTTAGGGTTATCAATCGAAGGAGGAGGCACGTACGACAAGCGCGCATACGTTAGGCTTGTGATGGGCGATGTGAAAAAGCAGACCGACATCACAAACAACATGACGATAAGCTGGGTTTGTACGCTTTTGATGACCCCCATAACGCCGATGTCTTGCATTCCTCGCTGGCCAGCTTCGCGCCAGGCATTGAGGACGACCACCAGAAAGGGGATGACGACCAAGCCGGTGCCGGTCACGATCTCGCCAAAAATATTGGCAAAAGCCCACCCGTAGAAAGTGGTAAAGAGTTCGAGGTAACTGTCTAGTTGCATGGCTTATTCCCCCACCTAAGCCGTAATGAGCGCTATTGCCAAGCGCCAGATACGGTCGAGGCCAATCGGGATCAAGATTAAGTACAGTGCGATAAATGCGGCCACCTTGCGGCGGCTGGCCAGCACGGCGTCATATTCGAATTCTTGAACAATATGTCTGGCTTGAAGCCAGCGAACGACGGCTGGCCAGCGCCCGATTATGAGTAGTGCTGCGATACATTGAGCGAGAGCACCGATATCTCGCACTGACGTCGTTCCCTCAAGCAGGGTCAGGAGTTTATGTTCCTGGCCGATAAATGACTGTGCTAGTGCGCCGAGCAGCCCAATGAGCAGCAGAAATCCGGCCATACCGATAGCGAGCCATACCAAGGCTCGCCACAGCCAGCTGCGTTTTTTGGTGAAAGCGACTTGTGTCATAGTCCAGGCACCCGTCCACCCACTGCTGGGGCAGGATCAACAGGGTTGCCGCCCGGTACGTTCAGCGATTGAGTGTCAATGGCGGACTGGGTGTTGATAATTGACAGTGCCGTCTGGGACGTCAGATCCTTGCGGATCCGAGCCTCATACATCAAGTCGTCAATGTAGCCACTTAAGCGATCGACCGAGGCCTGGGTGTTTTGGATGGCATCTCCTGCAGCTGTCACCTCCGGTAGGGTTAGGCCTGTCATCAAGACGCTACGTGCCACCAACGCTTTATTGATCACCCGGTGCATCGCCATTTCCTGAGCAATGCGGTTCACAGCGATGCTGCGGGTGTCAGGCGGCATCGCCCGTAATGAGTCAAGCAACTGGGGAGATACGGCAAAGCCAGGAGCTGAAATTTCTGCGAGATCGGCGTACGTGGCCGAGTTCGATGGGTTGGCCATTGCCTCTAGCTTAGGCTGGACGAAATCGACTTCGGCTTCATATTTGGGCCCCAGTCCGCTGGAGGTCACGACCGTGGTTGGGGCGGGGCAGTGATGCTGGCCGCAGGTATAGACCTTCTGATCCCCCAGGACTTCGGTTGTCCATTGAGCAAGCTCTGCCGGCGATTTAAACGCACGAACCAGGCGAGAGTTTTTCTCGGCAGGTGAGTTACTGTAGTCCGTGGTCTCTGATGCGGTGATTGGTTTGTTGAGGGTAGCGTTATAGCCTGCCACAGAGAGATCTCGCACCGGCTCAATGGGTCGGCCTCCTACACCCCCGGCATTTTGGCCAAAGACCCATGGCACCCCGGCCTTATTGGCCTCTTCATTCTTCTCAATGTCGATTTTTGCCTGGTAAATATCACCTTGCGCGGAGGCCTTGATCTTCCAGCCTTCACCTTTGGCCATCTTGATCCAATCCTCATAGGGGTTCTGGCCCGCTTTGACCATGGCCTCCATCTCTTCGCAGGATTTAAGGCTGGCCCCGAGCAGGAGATCCACCTTTTGCGAATAGTTTTGAAAAATCTGATACAGGCCTGGCTGTGCGCGTTGCAAGACGTACAAGGGGAGGGCAGCGATACCAGATTGAATCGCCCCAGTCACCGTCTGGCCCAGGTTGTTGAGGTTGTTCATGATGTTGGCCCAAGATAGGCCTATATCAAACTTGCCACATGAATAGTTCAGTCGAGCATTTCCTCCAAAGCCTAAGTTGTGAGCGACCTGGCCGCGATAATTTGCAGAGCCGCCGGGCGAGCCGCCTCCCATTCGGTAATACAGCGAAGAGCCGCGTACGGGTTGCGCGTAGGCGTCGGGTATCACGCTCATGGAGGTCAACGCAAGAGCCAGCATCATGGCGGCTGGTTTCAAGCGCAGTGTGAACGGGCATTGTGGTTGTTGCATAGATATTCTCGTCCTTCGCTTAAGGGATGCTGTATAAAAACTCACCACGGATGCGGCAGCAGTCATAGTGGTTCCACATATTCCACATATAGCCATCGGCACCATCGGTTTTGTAATCGCCGAAGCTGGCCAGGCTCATTGAGTCATCTGCACCAAAGGTCATGCAGGACCGCTGAGCACTCGGATAAATCATCTGCCAGGTAGTGGGCTTGGAGGTGGGGAAGTACTTGTAGCCACTACCGGGTTGCAGACGCTTGTAAATGTGGGGCTGTGCCGATTGCGAGATGATGCTTCCGACACGCGTGGCCAGAACGGCGGAGGCCTTTACAGGGTGTGACTGCACAAGCTCGCCGTTACGTGGGTATATAGGCCCCCAGGTCGTGGAAAGGGGCGAGGTGCTTACTTCCTCTGTACCAGGCACCCATGATTGGGGGTAAAGCATCTCCAGCGGCCAAAAGCCTCGCCAGCTCATCGCGTCCATGTCTGACTGAAAATGCAGATTGAACACCGACGCTGAGCCGGGGCAGAACATCTCAGATAGCCCACCGGAGGCACCCAGGCGCTGAGCGATCTGCACCATGTCTCTGATTGGCCCAAGATCTGCACCCACCATATCGACACCGGACAAGCCAATGGCTTGGGTGCTAACGCTTCCACCAAAGACATTGCCCAAATTTCCAATTGATGAGCTCAACTCGCCAAGTTTTGCCGGAAATGCAGAGACGGAGGAAATGATGTCTGCTGGTGCATTGGCCATTGCACGGGCTGCTTCGATGAATTCGTTGCCCAGCTGTTGGGGGACTTGCCGCCAAGACTGCGCGATACGAGGCAGTTCTGTGCGAGTGAAGGCCAACAATTCGCTATAGCCCGGAAACTGGAATGAACTGCCAAAGCTGGGGATGTAGCCGCTGGCGATGCTGGCAATCAAGCCTGCGGGGTTGCCAATGGCGTCCGCACTTTTATATGTAGTCACCTCTGTGCCCTCGCGCTGTGTTCCTGCTGATGCGTCGATCGGGGCGCCGACTACGGCTGATCCCACTGAGGATATAGCTGTCGCCAATGGCTTACCCACCTCAGCCCAAGGGTGAGCCAGAGGATCGTTGTAGGTGCTGATCACGACATCGGGCACGTAATGTGCAACCCGAACCGACGTCCGGATGAAGCAGCCAATGAGCGGGATGCAAACCAGCCAGACGCAAATGCCTTTGACCTGATAGGACGTGCAACTGGGGAGTGCTGCGACCGTATTGGTGACGACGCCCGCCGTGGTTGTGGCAGCTGTTGCTGGAACAGGCCGCAGTGCGGTTGCCAGCACCAGCAAACTAATCGCAAGCATGTGCCGAAAGCGCAAAGTAGTGATTGACATGAGTGCCCCTTAATTTTGGCTGTCACGCCAGGCCATAAGCGCCTGGTCAACGTCGACATAGCCAAAGACTACATAGCGCTGGTTGATGACCACCGCTGGTAATCGGTCAATCTGATAACGCTGTGCGCGTGCCAGGCCGTTAACGGCACTCGCGACCATGGGTTGGATCATTTGTCGCAAGCGGGCTTCATTGTTGGCAACCCATAGACGTGCTTCTGCTTCGTCTTGTGGCATACCTTCATTCATCTGAGCTTCGAGATTATTCATTGCATCCAAGCGGTAGATGGACAAGGCATAGTGTGGTGAAGTGCTTGGTGTTACCGGCATGGCAGTGTTGGCAAACACCTCTACGGTCATGACGCCTGCGTATAGGTCTTGGTCAGGCTGTTGCGCAGTCGCTGGTGTGACGACGGCAAGTAGTGCCGTCAGAACCGCGATGCAAGCCGTGAGATGAGAAACTCCTTTGCTAAGTGAGCGTATCTTGATCATGCGCGACTCCGCGCCAGCTCTTGTGCCACCATTTGAGCAGCCCCCATTTCGTTGATTCCATGCTTTTCCATCAGGCGACGTCGGTGTGCTTTCTCATGGCCCTCAGTCATGGCCAATGCAATCGGGAGAGCTGGAGGGACGTTGCGAAAGAGCATCTGGCCGGTCGCGGAAATCAGAACCCCTTCCGTGTATTTCGGCGGCTCTTTTTGGGCGGATTCCATCATGGCTCGCTGCTCGTTGGTGAGCGACCGAAATCGCACCACTTCTTCAATCTCTGCTTTGTCCATGGTCAGTAGCATCCAGTACTCACACATCGAGAGCACGCGCTCCATAGAGTCGGGAAAGTCTTTCAGGTTTTGTGTGGCAAGCCAGAACCAGGTATTGAATTTGCGCCACATTTTGGTGCCCTTGGCTATCTTGGGGCCAAGCAGCTCATTGGTTGTGATCAAGTGGCCCTCGTCCGTAAGGAACACCATCGGGCGACCAGAGTGTTGGTTCAGCTCGGCACGGGACTGTACTGAGTCGATGAGGCTTGTGTACGCAACTGCCAAGGCATCTTCATAGCCGTCTTGAGTGAGCGTACCCATCTCGACCAGAGTGACGTCTGCATCTGGCCAGTCCTGTCCCTCACGATTGAATAATTTGCCTCGCAGCGCCTGGGTGAAGGTCATCATGGACTGACCCATTTCTTCGGCGCGTGCACGCCGCGCCGGTGACATGGTCTGGTCCTTATTCATGTGCATCAGCTGCAGGGCCACATCTTGTGTCAACGGGTGCTTGGCTCCCCGTTCTTTGCAACTGATCGCGGCCATGATGATGGCGCGTGATACCAAGTACCGGTCGGCTCGACTCATCTGTGCGACTTCGTCCGCTTCACCGCCTGTGATCATCAGGATCGCGGCAATCAGCATCTCGCCCAGCAAGTCTCTTTTATCCAGCTCGTCGTCCTGCTCTTCGTCCTCTTCCCTGGCCTGGAACGTTTCATGAAAAGACACGTCGGCAGTCGACGGCTCATCATCTTGGCCAAGCAGGGCATTGAGCAGTTCGTCATCGGGCAGACCTGCGTTGCTTCGTGCCTGCTGCTCGGCCGCCACAAAACTCTCCATCACTTCACTATCATCTAGTAGTTGGTACGCATGAACGAACGGTGGCAAGGACACTTTTGCACTACTGTTCAGTTCAACTTTGTAGGTCGATAGCCCTCGGTCTTTAAAAAAATCCACCAAAAGACCAAAGGAGTTCCCGGCATCGACAATCACCAGCCGTGGCCGATGAATGGCCATCGTCATCATGGCGATGTAGTTCAAGGTGGCCGATTTACCGGCTCCGGTCGGTCCCAGCACCAGCATATGCGCGTTCTTTTTACGATCGCGTTTGTTGAGCGGATCCACAAACAAGGGTTCCCCGCCGCGATTCCAGAACCACATGCCAGGGTGGGGTGTGCCACGGGCACGGCCATACAGCGGTAAGAGACGCGCAATATGGGAGGCGAAGGTCAGACGGGATCGACGAAGTACCTGGTTATCGAAGGCGGGGTCATAGTTAAACGGCAGAGCACGCATGAATGTGTCCAGCGGGACCAGGTCATGCTGATTGCTGATGAACTTCAGGCCTGATGGGATCAACAGCGCATTAATCGTGTTGATGTTGCTATCGAGTTCATCTGTGCTGGTGGCAGTCGCGTACAGGGTCACCATCATTGGAAACAGGTGGTTGCCCCGAACTATTTCATTCAAAACGTTGGTGCATTCCCGGTAGGTTTCGATGGCCTGCGCCGTCTTAGCGCGTGAGGCATCCCGGATCCGCTCAATTTGTGACTCGACGATGTGTTGAGGCGCAATCGTGATGGAGACCGAGAGCATCGAGCCAGGAGGCAGACGGTCAAACCGTGCAAATCGCTCTTTACCGTTGGCCAGCTCCGCCGTGAAATGACCAATCTCAGGCTGCTTGCGCATATTTTGCAGGGTCAACGCCTTGACGGGTACGCCATCAAACTCAAACAATCCCTGTTCCAGGTTCGAACGGGGCTCATTGATGCTCAATAGCTCTGACAAGTCCCATCCAAAAATGGGCGTATCCTCGTCATCGGTCAACGGGGTGTCGCCGGGATAGGGTAATTCACGCATCATTTGCGTGCCTGGCGCCCAAGGCAGATCACGGTTAAAAAACGGCAGTAGCCACTCATACAGGTCTTTGCCGGTACAGCGGCGAACGGCCACACCGGCCTCGGAAAACGTGGCCATGATGGTGTTGGCCACAGACTCGATTTGCTGCACCGGCGTTTGTGGATCATCGGCTGCGCCGCCAAATCGACGATACAGGCAACAACGAACACGGCGGATTTGCCCGCGCCAGACTTGACCGGTGACAAGCGTATCGGTGAACAGGCCATTGGGTTGCGAGACATTCGACAGGTGCGAGCGCACCTCATCCAATACCGCCTGGGTAAACGGCGAGTTCAGGATCTCCTGGCCCAGGCCATCGTCCTTGTGTTGCTCCAGGATATAGTCGGTAAAGGTGTCATTAAGATGATCCAGGTTACGGTCATCATTGACAAAAAACTGAGCGATCCACGGTGCGCCGTTGACCGATGGCATGGCTTGCAAGGCCTCCTGAATCTTCTGGGCGTGTTCATTCAGAATTTCGATAGGCATGGCCTCGGTCGCAATCGGAGAGAGCTCAAACAGTGCACCGAGCGTATTGCCATCACGCAACACGAAAATGCGCTCATCAGGGGCATAGCTGATATAGGGCAGCATGTCGGTAAACGACGGTGGCCGTAGGGCCATGCGTCGACGATCTGCAACGGTCTGGCCAGGAGACGATGCCTTTGCGGTGACTTGAGGAGCGCGCTTACTGTCTGGTTGCGCTGCACGTTGACGCGTGAATCCGAGCAAGCTGGCCACATTAGCGATCATCTGCGCCTCCCTTTTTCTTGGCGCTGGATTTAGCCTCAAAGTAGTCACCTCGCCACTGCAGCAGATCTTGGGTGACTTCACCAGGTAGCGCATACTGTGTCTGGTCATACATCGGGAAGACGGTCACGTAGCCAGGAACCGGATACTGGCCCTTGGCCAAGTGAGGAAACACCACCATTACCAGGTCAGGGTTGGGCAGCCGAGCGAATCGCTGGTTCATGGAATCAACAGCTGACCAATATCGCTGGGTTAACTCATCACCTGGATTAATCGGTCTAGCCTGAGTGCGCTCACGCATCCGCTCCTGGGGGGTAATGCGCGACTGACGAGTCGCTTCGTTTCGATAATCAGTACCCCGGTAGACGTCCAGCACCGTTGGCGAATCCTTAGTGACCTCATTAAGTGGGGATTCGCGATCCATCATGACGGTGCAACCGCTGAACATGGCGGTGGTGATTAGAGTCAGCGCCAGGCGTTGGGCAGTTTTATTCCAGACCATAATGTGCTCCACGAGAAAGCTGCTGCGTCCCTTGCTGGCGGTACACCAGCTTGCGGGCGTTGGGCACCTTGTCAATTTGCAGTTCTTTATCCAGGTGAATAACTATTTGCTTGCCAGCCGGGGTTACAACGGCGTCGAAGCTATTCTTCAAACGGGAGGTCATCCATGCGACGATCTCATTGGTTGCGCCAGAGGCCGCTTGCCCCATGGCGTAACCACTGCGTGAGCCGGTGATTTGAGAGGTGGTATTGCCCGTGCCCAGATTGTTGGAGACGGTGCGCTGGGCATCGGAGTAAGCTTGTGCGGCGACATCCAGCCCCTTGAGCATGGCCAGGTCGGCCAGATAGGCCGGGGCATTGGTGACGAATTTGCCGGGAATGCAGGGATTGCCGTGTACGTCAGAGATGTAGCCCAGGTCCTGGGTGCTACCGCCGCCATTGACGTTGGCATTCCCCCCGCCTTTGGAGCGCTCAGAGATGGTGCGAACCGTGCCGTCATTAAAGACAAAGGTGACCGAGCGCACTTTTCCTTCTGAGCACGACAGCGCCATATCGCCGATTGCCACACCGGTGACGATCATCCCCTCAATGTCTGCTGGTAATTCAAAGCCATTGGCTGCCAGGTTGTCGCGGCCGACAATCGCTTTAAACTGCATCGGGTCAGTGACACGGCCATCAATGGGCACACGTCCGATGAGACTGGTCATCGATACTGCGCCGACCAGTGTCGAGTTCTCGGGAACAGTAAAGTACGGAATCGGTTCAGGCTTGGCGGCTTGTGGTGCTGACCGTGTTTGTGTGGCGGTGGTCCTGGACACAGGGCCCATGGAGCTATTGGCATAGGCCTGATTGCCACTGGTGCGGACATAGCGCGTAATGGCTGGTCCGTCATTGCCATTGCGGCCCTGCTCGGACTGCGTTACCGCGCTATACCCCATGGGAGGTAAAACACGGTATGGCCCTGATGAGGTAACAGTCGGAGTGGGCGATTCTGTTCCCAGGGAAAATGATTGTTGTGGGACCAGGGGAGTCGTTCGCGTCTGAGCAGCTCGATTGGCTGCTTCGGTCTCAGAGCGGGCCGGTGACAGTTGAAAGGCGCGTGAAAACGTATCGACTGCTTCGGAGCCACGCTTCAAGGTGAGGTTGACTGCGTTTTTGGCGCCCGTCTCGTCGCCGGTTGGGTCGATCGAGTCCGTACGGGGTCCGTCAAGATTGAGCGTGTCGCGTTGCTCTTGTTCGATGCGACGCGAGACCGTGGCATTAGCACCGCCCACGCGCTTATTCTCGGCGATGAGTTGATTGTTCATCTCGATCACGCGTGCCACATCACGCCGCAACTGTTCATTGCTGGCGGTGACGGTGCGTAGGGTTTCGGCGGCGTTGTCGTTGTCCGCTCCTTGCGCGGTAGGCAGTGTGGCACTTTCAGGTGTAGGAATGGAGGTCAATACCGAGTTGGTAGATTCTCCTGAACCCGTAAATTGCCTGTATATCACCACGCTGACTATTAAGACGGCGACACCACCGAGGATGGGGATCAGTTTGTTGCTGGACGTGCTGCTCATGCTGTTGTTCCTTTATTACCGGCAGGCTTCAAATCGGCGCTGGCACACCAGATAAATGGCGGTGGTGTCCGTCTCGGAACCGGCTGGGCCAATTCGACCGTGCTGCGCGGTGGCTGCAATCCATTGGCCGCGCACTTGCTCAAGTGGAATCTCCAAGGGGTTATGTGACCGGTTCTTGATGAGAACGGCTGTCACATAGAGCTGGCCAGAACGCCACTGACCAACGGGGGTGGATACAACATGGACGCCACGTATTAGGTTGGCAATTGGCTCAGCAGTGACTTCGACCTGCTGCACACCTGAGAACGGGGTGGCAAGCCGCTTTGGGGCATAAAGCTGGCGTGCGGCGTAGCGGGTGAGCTGGACCATATCTGTCGGTGCTGATTCCGCCATTTGCTGGCTCAATGTGTGTTCATTGGCCATGCTGGTCGCTTGCGCTGCCGCTTGGGAAGCGGGACCATCACCTCCGATCTCCTCTGAACCAGGCGATGAGGAAGCAACGACAAAAACCTGAAGTTCGCTACGGGCACTGGCTGTTGTGCTGTCGGCAACCAGATCGAAGGGAATTTGCTGCCCAGAGTCAATGAGCTCAGCAATGATTCGCACGGGTGTGAACTGCTGGAGGGCCGTGATGTACATCGTGCGATCAATGACTTCGATTCTGGCAATCTTGGACATATCCGATGGCACATGCAGGGCGGCAGGCGCAGGCAAGGTAATCATGCGTTCGATGCCCACAGGCAGTGGCGCACGTACCGGAGCTCGATTAAACACGGCTCGCTCGACGCCATGCGGTTTGTTTTGTGGCGGTTTGCGGATGGTCGTGCCGCTTTCGTCCTGATTATCCTTGGCCTGTTGAATGGCCGCATCCACAGTGCTCACCACCATAGCTTGGTCACCCATCACATTGACGCCAGCGGTTTGATACTCAGCGTTAGAGGGTGAGGAGCCAAGATTGGGAATCTCTCCCAGATCGGGCGCGTTATTCACTGCTGCGTTTGTTGCAGAACCCACATTGACACTTGAGTTGACGCTGTCAGGGGCTGGAGCAATAAGATCTGCTGGTACGCTCTCCAAGTTTGGCCCCAAGTCTCGCACTTGTGCCTGTGCGTACTGGGCCAGCCCCAAAAGAGCGCAGGCCAGAGCTGTTTTGCGAATGCTAAGAATGGCTTTCATGGATGACAATCTCACTCGCTTTGAGGTTGGACGGGTCGCACCTGGATAGGTGTCGGAGCGGGGTCGGTCACGTTGGTTGCCGGGTCGGTGATCGTGCCGGGCAATGTGGCGGGCACGATTTCTGACTCAGTTGGCAGCTCGGGACTTTGGTTGTTCTTCTGTACTGCGGCGACTTCGTCAGGATTCAGGCGGGCAGGGCGGTTGTTGCCATAGCAGTCAATGGCCAGCTTCCAGGGGTTTTTCTCGGGGTCAACGTCATATCGCACGACACGCATCGGATACCGTATGTAGATGTCTTTGATTTGTTGACCGCGAAATGTCTCTTGCAATTGCATGTCGAGCAGTACTGTCCAGGTGTTGGTGCCTTGCGAAATGACTCGTCTGGGTGAAAACCCAAACCCTGGAATCTCGGTCATGATGCGTGTGCGTGATCGCAACTCACCGGCTCTATCTCTTGTGTTCATGTCGTTCTCTAGCTGAGCGCGACAAGACGGGGTGATGTAGGCCTGGTAGTAGTAGATTTGCTTGCCGTAGTCCTTGTACCCGTCGGCTTGCCAGCGGTTGACCTGCTGCCAGATGTAGTAGGCAAAGCCATACACATTGACGTCAGGGACCGGCGACTGGCCGTCGGTCACGGTGACGACATCCCCGCCTTGAATGTTGGGGTGCAAATTGACGTCGATTCGATGCGGTGTGCGGGCAGCAAAGTACATACCCACAGCCCCAAGAGCGGCGACAACTAAAACAAGTGCGCCCAGTCTTTTATTTGTCGCCTGAACAGTGGCCAGGGCGTTTAAATATTTTGAACTCATACGTTGTTGCTCGCTTTATCCGCTATCGGTGTCACACCTTGAGCAGCGCAAGAAGAGGGGATGGCCGTTTCGCCCGTAGAAACAACGTTCTGACGGGACGGTTTAGGGTTGAATGAAGTGGACAAGCTAAAGGGCAAGGTCCGGCCCAAGCTCCAATAACCGTTGTGGCGGATGAATTTGGCTTTCACCCACCCACGAGAGGCCATCCAGTGGTGCATAGCCTGGTTGTAATAGCCGTCAGGACGGTTGCGCTTAAGTCCCGCCAGGTATTTAGAGGCAAACCACAAAATGACTAATGGTCCAAATAGCATGATGGCCAAAAGTGTTTGCCAGAAGCCGGTTATGGCCAGCAGTACCAAGCCCAGCAGCAGACACACCACGACGGAGATCAGACCGATGATTTGTGCTTCATCGACCGTCATACCGTTCAGAATGGCTGGTTGAACATTCACGCGATCGGTTATCGGCGTAGCGATGCCCTGGGTAACTTGCTCATCTAGCTGTTCAAGGTGTGGGGCAGAGGGCTTGCGAGCCATATCGACTTTTCCCCTTTACCCGAGCGTGGCGATGGCATACGTTGCCATGGCAACGAGTGCAATGGCCAACACGCCACCAGTAATTACGTACTCTTTCAGGTCACTGATATCAGCTTGACCGCGGGTGTATTGGTTCCACTTCGTGATCGCACCCATGACGACTTTCAGGAAAAAGTAGCCGACAAAGATCATGGCCAGAATAGTGATGCCCTGTTTCCAGTAAGCGCCCATCGCTCCAAGCCAATCGCCATCGGCAACTTGAGCCCCGTCAATGCCAGAACCCGGTGTGGGCATTGTGGGCAAAGCTGCCCTGGCAGGTGACGAAAGTAACGCTACAGCAGGGATCAAAGCGGCTTGCGCGAAGTGACGCTTGGCTTTTTGCCACCCCGCTCGGGGTGCCGCCAACAGAGCGTTCAGTGTGGTCATAGCTAAACTCCGTATGGTTTGATGTGTTAAGAAGTCCTGTGAGCGTCAAACCAACACCCACAGGATTAAGGACAACAGCACAACTAATTTGACGCAGGCCCAGACCACCTCTTCCTGCTTGAGTTGGCCCTCCCGGTAGTTATCCAGGGCGGTCATCACTAGCCAGGCAAAGAACAGAACCACAATCGCAACCGTGATGATCGTCAGCACGACTTTCATGGCGTTTGGGTCAACACCCGAGCCCGCTGCAAACGCCTCTCTCATGCTCGAACCCAGCTGTGCATTGTTCATGCCCATAAGGAGATCTCCTGAAGCTGCGTCATTGGCGGTAGTCGCCTCGCAGTGGCTCGACCGGGCGCGGCTGCATAGGGGCATTAAGGTGTTGTTGAATTCCCCGACGCATCACGTCCAGATCATTGATCAACCACTCATATCGAAAATTGACACGTTGAGATGGAGGGGCATCACGAGAGGCCGCGGCCACCATCTGCTGTACGACGGCCAGCTCGTTTTCAATTCGTGCCAGACTTTCGCGCTCACTATCGGCATCACCAGCCTGAACGGTGGCGCATGCGACGAGCATGAGCGCGGCTGCCCAGGCGCGATGAGTCTTACGTTCTGAGGGGCCAGATTGCTGTGGTTTCATTTCTGTCGTTTCTCCAATGTCGTGATGTGAGCGAGAGGCGCTACATATACTTTTTGAGGGAAGCCACTGTGGTGCTGAGCGTTGCAGCAACCAGCGCGGTGAAAATCAGAACCATGTAAGCGGGGTTGAAGCTACCGAAGGGCCAAGTCAAATACAGTCCGAATCCGCCAGTCAGCGCCCAGGCGGTGTATCGCTTAGCGTGGTGATATACAAAGGAGGACTCACGGCCGCCGCTCCACCGGCGCAAGTCACGCCGTACCAGGCCATCGACCGCACCCACTAGGCACGCAAGAACGAAGGCTGGCAGCGCATAAAGGGCAATCGAAAGTCGAAGCGCTACATCCATGGCGACATACATGGAAAGCACGAGTACCGTGCTGATAAATTGGCTGGCATCAGCGCCAATCGTTTTCAGCCTGGAGGAGAGGCTGTTGCCGTTAGCCTTTATTTCTTGTGCACGACGAAGGGCCTGTTGACGCTGCATGGCGGGGTCATGGCTATTGGCATACCACTGCAAGATTCCGAACTTCTCGTAAGGCCATGAGATGTAGCCGAGCATCTTGTTTGAGAAGGCCACTGTATTGGGAATAATCAGGCTCTTCGGGGCAGCCTCGATATAGCTCAGGTCCTGCTCCACGATAGAGCGAGCATGGCCTGTGCCTTGGTCCTTCCAAATCGTATGAATGCCGGCCAGTTCTATGAACAATCCCAGCACACACGCTGAGACAGAGACCATAAGCAAACCCATGACCATCTCAAATGTCATCAAAATGGGGCCGCGAGTGGTGGGCTTAACAGGGCGGCTGGTCGAGTTGGTACTCATCCGTGCCCCCTTGTGATCAGGCCCATCGTGTCAGTGCTTATCGCGCTGTTGCTTTGAGTGTCGTCATCGGGGTCAGGATCCTGCACCGCCAGATCAGTGGCGATCATGCCCGTGCCATCGGCGATTGGCTGGCTATTGAGCCAGTTTTCAGTGAACCAGTCGGTTTCACTGGCCCATTGCTCGGAAGTCCGGTAGCGGGCCTTCATTTGCGCGGCGACGTTTTGCAAAGACTGCGGTACAAATTCGTCGTTTCTTGCATCAGCCAACGGGATTCGGATCTTGAAGCGTCGATTGCCTTCAAGTAGCGCAAAGGCTTGGCCTTGCGGTAGTTCCAGCACATCGGCTGGTTCAATCATAGGGACCTTGGTTTTGGTCCAGATATCATCGTTGCGACTGATGAAATCGACGCCGGTGCCTTGGGCGGCGGTGTCTGTGACGCCTGACATTGGCGTGAGATGGACCACCTCGACCTCGGGAACCTGGTCCGTCAGTAGCTTGGCCGTAGTGACACTACGCACGCGCAGCATGACCAGGTGGTTAAAGTTGTCCAGGATCTGGCCCGCTTTGGCCTTATCTCCGACTTTTGCCTCAATATCAAATGCTGACTGTGTGTACGCGGTGATCCGAAAGCCCGAGCCCCCCAGCTTGTTCACCATGGGCACAAATTCAGGGCCTGCAATCTCATTGACCTCGTCAAAGTGCGCACAAATGGTCGGCAACACGATTTTTCCGTCTGGGGCATGAGGGTCCAGTCCGGTCTTGTAGAGTTTGCCGCCCACGCTGACCAAGTCGGCCAGCATGGAATTACCGACCGCAGAGCTGACCACGGAATCAGAGAGGGCATCTAAGCCTACGTAGACCACGCCTCCCTGCCGGATGACGCTCATCCAGTCGAAGATGGGACGCTTATCGGTTTGGTCGTAATAGTCAGGTGAGATCAGTTTGCCTACTGCGCCGGTGGTCAACTTCTCCAGGAATGGCCCCAAGGACGCGATGATCTTTTCGTAGAAACTACGCTCATAGCTAAAGGCGGCTGCCAGTCCTGCGAGGACCGTATCGTTGATCTTGGCCTCTTTGATGAGCAAAAACATTGCTACAAATTCGGGCTGTCGATCGGCCAAGGCTCTTGGCACCGGAGGCGCGGTTTTGCGATCCTGCAGCGCGAGCTCAAGGCTGGCCAGTCTTACTTCCCAGTCGATCAGACGGCCTTGGCGGGCTTGTTGGCCAAACACCATGCGGGCATAGTCCATGAACAGACCATCAATGCCGGTCACATCTTTGAGCAAGGCTTCATAGGTCGGGACACGACCCAGCGCAACTTGGGCCTGAGCCACAATATTGGTAAAACGCCAGGAGAACTCTTTAAAAGCGGCGGAGTTTCCGCTGCTGGGCAAGGCGTTGGTGGCACGAGTGGCGACTTCGGTGATACGGGAGAAGTTGCCGATGCCGTTGTACCTGGCTGAGATCTCGGGGTAGCCAAGATGGAACATGTAGAACTGGTCCAGGCGGCCTGCACGAGCGCATTCGGCATACATACGCAGCATCAGATCGGCATCCCCCTTGGGATCGATCACGATAGTGACGTGCCCAGCATGAATGTCCTGGGTGGCAAATAACTCCAGCAACCTGGTCTTGCCCACGCGCGTGGTGCCCATGACCAGCATGTGTCCATTGCGAGAAGATTGGCGAATCTTGACGGGGGCTTCGTCCATGCTGCCCACGCCATGCACGATGGGTGAGCCACCTAAGTCTGGATGAGGCTGCAATGGGTTGAGCCAATGATCAATGCCCGCAATTCCTGCAATGGCTCGCACAATGGGTTTGACGGGGCCTTTGCCTTGCGCTTGTTCGATGGCTTTTGAACCTAGGCTGCGTAGAGCCAGCTCTTTGCCCGATGGACGCACAAAACGCTTGGCCTGCGGTTGCAAGGCCTCACGTTTACGTTGTGTGTGCGCTTGCGACCACTCGAACCCTTCGCCCAGGTAAAACTCGCCCGGTGCCACGGGAATTTTGGCGGGAGCAATTTTCGTGACTTTGTAGTATTTCAGGTGATGGTGATAACGCTTGATCCGCATCGCCTGCTTAAAGCGGACCCCGCCAAAGTAGCCCGATCCTGCTGCTGCAACGTAGCCCAAAGAAGGGGGCATCATCAGCGCCCAAGGCGCCAGGGCAGCCGTGGCCGTGACGGACCAGGCCGTTGCCGCACTCCAAATTTCGACAGGTGGACGCAGTAACGCTTCCAAGACGGCGTTATTTTTCATGCGCTTCACCTCGTTCAAAACCTTCTGAAAAGATGATCTGTCGCGCTTGACCGTCCAAGCCAATCAGCACGGGATAGACAGTCACATGCGCTGCGGCAAGACGGCTCTGTAACCAGTGGCCCGGATCAGGGACGATTGGCAATGCGTTGGCTTGTCGCTGGATGTCTTTAAAGCGTTTTTCACTGGCTGCGGATACCACAATGACAGTGGCCTGCAGAGAAAGCAGGCGTTCCAAATGGAGCTTGAGCCATTCTTCTGAGCCTTTGTCGTCACCCACAATGGCTAATGTTTGGGTCATCCATTTTGGGTTAAATACTGGAACAGCCGATGGCTTAAGCACGCCAGGTTGTAGCAAGTTCGACGTCAGCGGAAACTGGATGCCGGCACCAACACCAGGTTGGTCTGCACCTGAAATTAAGGCCGAATAATAGGAAACAGCCGGAACCGAATCGTCCAGGACGACCGGTGCAGTCTGAGCGTTGACCGAGCTGGAGATCAGTGTGGTCGCTGCAAAGAAGGCGAGGGCGAGATTACGGTGCATATCGCCTCCAACCGGTTGAAGTGGCCAGTTCCGACGCATCTAAGCCCAGGTTGGCTAATTTGTTGAAAACGCCACGGCTATAGCGATTGCCGCGGCTGATTCGTTCTTGCGTATTTCTGGAGCCCGTGTGATAGAGAGCGACCGCCAAACGCCAGGAACTGTTGCGGTCAAAGTGTTCACGCAGAATTTGTGCACCTACATCGAGATTGGGGTAGGGATCCAGAGCACGTTCAAAGCTTTGGAGCTTGTCGTTGTGGTAGCCCCAGTTCACCTGCATCGCACCGCAATCCACATTGCGGATACCTCTGACATCCACATACTTGCGCAAGGCCTTGAGGGTGGCCTCATAGGAGCCATAGCGCTTAGCAGCACCTCTGACGCACAGAGTCCAAGGGTAGGGCAGCGTCTGCCGACCAAATTTCATTTGCGACTCTTGCAGTGCCACGCCGTAAAGCAGCCACGGATCTATGTTCCAGCGCTGTCCCGCCCAGTCATAAGCGCGGGGTGGCAACAAGGATGCCGTCACGATCGGCGCACCAGGACGGGTGCGTGTGCGAGGCATCTGACGAACATAGCCGTGGGGGATAGTCGTCTGCTCCTGGGGTGTGATCTTGGGCTCAATGCGCACAGCCGTATCTGACCAATATGGCCACCATTGCGGGTCCAGGCCTTCAGGCTGCGCCAGCTCCGATTGCGCAGGTGCAGCCATTGCCCACGAGCGCGTCATGACGCCACTGGCCGTCAGTGCCGTGAGGGCGCCAAGAAACTGTCGGCGGTGCATGGGGGTACCCATCACTTTGCAGAGCCCTGTGCTGGCACACTTTGAGTCAGAGGTGTGTAGCCCGGAGCGGGGGTCTCGATGATGGCCGTGCGCGGCACGTTCAATGTGTCAGCCGCACCTACCGTGGCGGGAACGGGTGGGATTTGACTGAAATTGACAACTGGCTCATTTGGGTAAAGGCGTGCCATCGCTTCGGTGAAAGCACGATTCCATGCCAATGAGCGCTCCACGTCGGCATGAAAGGCGCGGGCGAACATTTCGGCATACTTACGGCGCTCTGCTTCCGAGGTCGCGTGAATGCCCAGCGCTTCGATAGGCGAGAGGTTTTCCACCGAGAATGCTTTGCGAGGGCCTTCCAGCAAGGTTTTGGCGCGCAACATTTCTTCGTCGGTTAAGCCCCAAATATTGGCGCGCAGGCGATCTACGGCATCCAGCGCAATCGGATTACGCCCTTGTGACTGCGTAGCATTGGCGACTTCTTCGGTACGCTGCTGAGCGGTGGCCTGGGTTTGCGAATGCGCCATCGCAGGGAAAAACAGGGGCAGGCTGATGGCTACTGCTTTGATTTTCATAAGGCGCGGCATCACTGGCCCTCCACAGTTAATTTGGTGGTTTTTCCGTTTACGAGAAAAGAGGCGCTGCGCTCGGATGCGCTTGCGCTTTGCAGCGTGACGCCGTTGACGGTGTCACCTGGTCGCATCACTAAGGTTTGGTTGTCGCCTGCGCGTGTACTGGCGACGACAACGGAGGGTTTGCCATCCCACATATCGACTGAGACCAGACGAACGCTTGGCTTCGGTGCGGCCTTGGCTCGACGAGTGACCGGCTTTTTCACGGGGGCAGGTTCAACAACTGGCACCGCCTCTGGTTCTGGTTCAGGTGTAGGTGCAGGTGTGGACAGAGCAATCAACTGTTCGTTTTGTTGTAAGAGCTCATTGAGTAACTGCCTGATTTCGTTGACATCACGTTGCAGGGACGAGATTTGCACCTCAAATGTTGGTGTTTCTTGAACGGCGTACGAGGCTTGCGATGTTTCAAGGTTCGATGGGAACGACTCTCCGAGATCAATGGAAAGTTCTTGGAATTCCGTTGACTCTGCCGTGTCTATCGGATCTGTTCCCATGGGCATGTCAGAAGCTTTCTCTACATTGCCTAGTTCACTGGTGGTGGGAGCAGGGGAGGGCTCAGAACCCTTTTCCTCATGCTCAACAGGGGCGACCTGGTCTTCGATTTCAGCCAGTGAAGGTTCGGCTGCCGACAAGGCGGCTGTTTGCTCAACCACAGGTTGGTTAAACAGGTATTTCCAGCTCAAGAAAAGGACAGCAAAAAGCACCAACGCCAGGATTAGCTTCCACGGATAGCCTGTCTTTTTCTTGAGCGTTGGAGCATCGGTAAGCGCTGCGGATGCCAATGGGGATGGCGTAATGCTGGCTGCTTGCGGTTGATTTTCTTGTTCAGCAAAGAAATCGGTGACTGCTTCATTGTTTTGCGTCTCGGTCAGGGGATCCACTACAGACGAAAACACGGGCTCCACGTTCTGTTTTTCAACGCTTGCCGTTGGTTCTTTGCGAGAGAACAAAATTTGCATGACTGTTCGCAAGACACCTGGCTTGTTTGGGGTAGCGTCCTCCAACTCACGACGGGAGTCATAGTCGTGCTGATCCAGCTTTTCTTGGCGTTCACGCTCAAGCTGCTGGTCTTGCTCCATTCGTTCATGTTCCAAGCGCTCGAGCCGTTCACGCTCTAGCTGCTCGGCTTGCTCCCGGCGGCGAAGATCGTCTTGCTGCTGTTGCCATTGTTGATCTTGTTGGTTCATGGCTGCACCCCGCTGATGCGCTCGGTCAGGGGCAACCACGGCTTTTTAGGGTCAACTGTGACGGGGTAGGTTTGGGCGTGGAGCCAATTCTGTGTCAGTTCGACGCCTGACAGAGTCGGCTGTGCCGCTAGACTGATCCATAGTCTGCGACGGATGGGGTCCTCGTCCCAGCGCCAGGTCTCACCTACGAGTGCATTTAGGACATCACGCACTCGATACGTGCCCAGCGACCGCTGGGACTCTGGAAGGGGTAAGCGAAGAAACTGCGCGGCTTCTAGCGACAGCTTGGAGCGATCAAGCTGCCAGCCAGTCCGTTTGAGGGTGTACTCAATCGCACCATCAATGGTGGCTACGTCTTGACGTGGGTAAGTCAGTGCCACAAACACAGACAGGGGATCAGAAACGCTATGCCCTGGTGTGCTGGCTTGTGTGCTGTATTGTCCTATTCGCACCTGTGTGCCGTTGTCGTAGGTATCCCCGACCTGGGCTTGGGCCTGCAACGCCAAAACAGCCAGTGGCGCGGCAACAGCGAGTCTAGCTGTCCAGCTCATGAAGTACTCCATCCGATTGAGAATGGCGTTCAGTGTTGCAAAGGCACCCCAAGGTGTCGCTCGTTAACCCAAGGTCACGTAACACGGGGTTTCAGCTTGACGAAAACAGTTATGTGCGTTATCCGCGCGGCCTGCTATATGCGTTTTTGAGTAAGTGAAGAAAGGGTATTCAAGTTAAAATGTTTTGCATTGCACAATACAACTAGAACAAGAATGTGTTGACGGACTGCCGGGGCGTCAATCCGCTACTGGGAAAAGGTTGCTACGGGTCAAGGGCCTTATCCAAAGGGCCGCCGTCCACCTAAAAATCCGGTGGCCGTCGGGAAAGGCTTTACAGGTAGGGGAAAAGGGGGCTTACGGGTTACGCAGCGCTTCACCCAGGGGCTGGGTGAAGCGCTACAAATGGCCTCGGCCAGCATAGCGGGCTGTGACTTATCAGAACTTAACGTTGCGCGCAAGCGAGAACCCTAGGTTACGTCGCACCCGGTATCGCGTTGAGTGATAGCAAACCGCTTTGTAGAGTGGCCGCTATGACTATCCTCGCCCACCTCGCTGAAAACGAGCATCCATACCCCGATCCTGGGTTCCCCCATTTTGGGCGTGATGCGCACGACCGTGCTCATGCGATTTACCGCATTGTCGAGCTCCTGACTGAGCTCGGATTGGCTGAATGGGTCCCCCATTTTTCAGCCTGGCTATCGCGTTATGACGGATTAGAAATTTATGCCGAGGATGAAGATGATCCTCATCTGTGTGTGAGAGAGATTTTGAAGAATCATTGTCAGAACCTGGCGCAAGAAAGCAGCCAGGCCGTAGATCTCGCAGGGCGCAAAGAGAGCATTGTTGAAGATATTTTGCAGCAGCCATTTGTCCATTATCGGGCCCACTGGGGCAAAAATATGCTGCCTGATCCTGATTCAATTCAATGGAATCCACTGCAGATGAGCTGGTTCCATTTCCTGCAGCTGGGCGATCCGCAACATCCCACTGAGTCACTGCATATTTTGCTCACATTGCGACATCCTCGTCCGACTCTGGAGACGTTGCGAGCCCATTTGCTTGAACGTTAGAGCATGACTCACCGCCGAACCCCGCCTTGGATCTCGAAGTTCTCCACTTTTATTCCGCGACGCGCCTCCAGTACGACTAAGCCCGCACCGGTTCCGCCACCTCCAAGCCCCCCACCAGTTCCAGTTGCCCAACGTGTAGCAGGGCGGGAGGAAGGGTGGTTGCGTGTTCTTGAGTCTGATGACTTGATCCGTCTGCTGAAAGCTCAAAAAGCGGTTCATCAAATGTTCCTGCAGTCTCGCGTAGCAGATCCTGTTTTTCGACGAGATTTCATCCCAGCTATCCGACGATATGCAGAATACGTCCAGCTTATGCCTGCCTCAGAAGCACACCATCACGCCCACGCTGGTGGTTTGTTGGCCCATACGCTGGAGATGGTATTGGCAGCCATGACCTGGCGGAACGCGCATTTTTTACCTACGAATGCTCCCGTTGAGCAGATTGACGCCGAGCGTGATCAGTGGACCTATGTGGTCTTCTACGCGGCACTGCTTCATGACATTGCCAAACCGATGACAGACCTACGGATCTTATGGCGAGGCGGGGCGATGGATGAACCGTTGCGATGGAAACCGCTGGCTGGCTCCTTGTTCGAAGTGGGGCAGGGGCGTCTGGATCTGGAGTATCGGGTCGAGTTTGAGCCAAAAGCCAGCCGGGACTACCAGGCCCATAATCGCCTGGCACTGACCCTGCTTCATCAGATTGCACCAAAATCTGCCTTAACTTTTTTGTCCCAAACGCCTCACGCCTTTGATGCGCTGACTCATTATTTGTCTGGCCACAAGGATGGATTATTGGCTGACATTATCAAACGCGCTGACCAGGCCTCCACCAGCAACGCATTGATGAAGGGCAGTAAGGCTCGTTTTGCGACAGCCAATGCAGTACCGCTGGTGGATTTACTCATGCAAGCGCTCAAAAGCATGTTGCAGTCTGGAACGGATTTGCCGCTCAATCGTACTGGAGCTGCCGGATGGGTGTATGACGGCTCTGTGTGGTTTGTGGCTAAGCGTTTGGCCGATGCCACGCGGGCCTGGATTAAAAAGCATGAGCCTGACGAGTCTGTACCTGGAGAGGCCAAGAACGATAGGCTGTTTGACACATGGCAGGAATATGGAATCTTGCAAGTCAGTCCTCATTCTGGCCAAGCTATTTGGCACGTTGAAATCAACGGGCAAACGCCGGCAACAGAAGAGGGCGCAGAAGCCCATCAATATCGACACAGACTAAGTGTGCTGCGCTTTCCACTGTCAAAGCTCTATGATGATCCAAACTTATACCCACCGGCGATGTCCGGAGAGATCCATGTCCGGGCCAAGCGTGGCGATGATGAGTTTGAAACAGAGGCTGATCCAGCTGCGGTTGATTGTGAGCACAGCGCTGACACAACAGTCATTCAAGCCAAAGCTGCTCCAGAACACATTGATGAAGGAATATTGCCGCAAAAGGTGGCCACAACGGCCAAAACTGCTTCAGCTCGTTCCCAAACTGCAGCACCCAAGCGTAATCTCGTACCAGCAATGGAGTTTAGAAAGCCCAAAAATGCGTCAACTGGCGCAGCCAAGCGTCAAACACCGAAAAATGGCGCAACGCAAAGCGGCAACCAGCCCAAACCTGTGCCAACCTCAAGCAATACTCACCAAACTGCTTCGATTCAGGCATACGACGACGAGACGGTGATTTTGCCAGCCGAACTCGCCGTAGATGGCTTTGATGTTGACGATGACTTTCTAGATGAAGCTGATACAGCATCCAACATTATTCATCGCAGCCCACCGCAAGCGTCGCATAAACCCACGCCTGTGCCAGGCAAAAAATTACATAAACATGAAGCAACAGCCCTAGCTGCAGCACAGGCTAAAAGTGTTGAGCCAGCCTCTGTTGAGCACACACCTGGAGCATTACCAGCCTTACCGACGCCTAAAGCGCCGGTTCTTGAGCCTGAGTCTGCTCCAAAGACACAGGCAAAATCGCAACGCATGTTCAGCCAGGCCAACACCACGCCTGTCGTGTTGACCCCGAGCCTGCCTGAACTACCGCACGAAGCTCCTGTGAAGGAACCCAGTGAAGCCGCGACGGCGTTTATACAGTGGCTGCAGCAAGGCTTGGCCAGCCGTGAGATTAAGTACAACGAATCCGGGGCACCCGTGCATTTCGTAGAGGAAGGCATGGCACTGATTTCACCCAAGATTTTCAAGCTCTACGCGGCTCAAACAGGGCCTGAAGAACAGGCCGACGCCATGGGGATGCAGATTCAGCGAGAGGTTATCAAAGCTGGGTGGCATCGGATGCGGCAAGTAGAAGGTGGTGGCAAGGTCAACATCTTGCGCTACCAGATCATTGGCAAAGGAAATGTGCCGATCGCCTCGCTGGCGGCGGTGGTGTTGATGGACCCGGACCGGTTTGTTTTACCCGTGCCGCCCGTCAATCCAGTATTAAAGTTGGATCGTTGAATGAAGGGGATGTTTGACACAGGATAAAGTGCTGTGCTACCGTCCGATCAGTCGTGCAATTCAACGTTTCGACGGGGTTTCGGTTTAGATTACTGTGAGGTGCCTAACTTCACATAATGCAAAAGACTACTGAACAGGCTCGTTTTCCTCCCTAGAGGACGGCTGGGAAACATCGCATAATGTATATTATGTAAAGTCAGTAATCGATAGACTTTAGCCCCATTCCCTTAAGCACCTGTTTTTATCGCTTGTCACTCCTCTCTCTTCTTCCGGATTATTTTTGCTCTGAAGGTAGTTAAGTGCTCCTTTGCATGGTTATAGTGAGCAGCTATGTAAACCGGAGCAAAGCACCATGGGCCATGTACTACAGTTTGCCGAACGCGATCCCAGCTTGAGTGATGATTTGGCCAAAGCGCAGATTGAAATCCTTCGTGAAGCCTTGCTGTCCAAGCAGTACGAACGTCTGGATAAGGCAGATCAAACCCTGCTGATCGTGGTGGCAGGTATGGACGGTGTGGGTAAAGGCTCTGCTATCAATACCTTGAACACGTGGCTGGACCCTCGCCATGTGCACACTCTGGCGTTCGGCAAGTTAAGTGAAGAAGAAGCCATGCGCCCTTTGATGTGGCGTTATTGGAATAGCTTGCCCGCTCGTGGTCAGACGGGTTTGGTGTTTGGGTCCTGGTATGCGCCTTTAATGAAAGAGCTGGGCCGTAAAGAACCGGATCCGGCCAAGATTGCTTTGTATACCCATCTGATCAATCGTTTTGAAGCGCAGTTGGCGTATCAAGGTGTGCAGGTTCTGAAGCTGTGGTTCCATCTTTCTGCGCAGGCTCAACTGGATCGATGCGCTACCTTGATGTCTGATCCTAGTACTGCCTGGCGTGTCAGCAAGGCTGACCTGAAAGTTCACAAGCAATTCAATCGCTTGCGCAATGCCGCGACGCAAACTATTAATTTGACTCATCGGAATTACGCCCCTTGGGTTGTTATCCCTAGCGCAGATAAGAACCTGCGTGATGTGTCTTTGGCCAAGGTGGTGTTGCAGGCCATGGACAAGCCTATTGTCCCGCGTCAGGTGAAAGAGCCGCATGCCTTCCCGTTTCGCTTGAACGTCCCGACTGCTTCGCTTCAGTCCCCTCCTCCTGAAGAATCTGTGCAGGATTACGACGCCGAGCTTTTGCATTGGCAGGGCCGTTTATCCTGCGCGGTACGTAGCAAAGCTTTCCGCAAGCACTCTTTGGTACTGGTGTTTGAGGGGCGGGATGCAGCGGGTAAAGGCGGCACTATCCGCCGTTTGACCGAAGCCCTGGACGTGCGCACTTACGATATCCACCCTATTTCTGCCCCTAATGCTGTGGAGCTGGCACGCCCTTATCTATGGCGTTTCTGGCGCAAACTGCCGCGTCTGGGGGAAATCTCGATTTTTGATCGATCCTGGTATGGCCGTGTGCTGGTGGAGCGGGTGGAAAAATTGATTTCCCGTGCCGCCTGGCATCGTTCTTACGAGGAAATCAACGAATTTGAGGCACAGTTGCTGGCCAACGGTACGGCTGTGATCAAGTTCTGGCTGGATATTGATAAGGACGAGCAGCTCAAACGATTCAAGGCCCGCGAGGAAACGCCCTTTAAGAATTACAAGATTACGGAAGACGATTGGCGTAACCGGGAGAAATGGACGGCGTATCAACGCGCTGCAGAGGAAATGTTCGCCCAGACCGATACTCACATGGCACCTTGGCATATTGTGCCCAGCAAGGACAAAAAAGCCGCCCGTATTCAGGTTCTGCGTACGGTCGTCGAGACGCTGGAGTCTTTGGATGAGCACATGATCAGCCTGAATGAGCCGGCCTTGTCTGATCAGGTCAGTGAGCAGGTATAAGGCTACGCGTGCTTTGTTACCGACAAGGCTTTACTTCGGTTAGGCGTATTGTCGACTTGCCGTGACGATGAGCCTTATAAATCCTGCCGTGCTGCCAGGCTAAGGATTTTGCGCCAACGTTTGGCTTCTGCGGTATGGGCAGGCTGGATTTCCCAACTTTGCGTTGGGTTACGCAAAGTCAGCGTCAATCCCCTGCCCTGCAGCTCGACTGAGTCTATATCCGCAAAAATAAACGCTCGTGTTCCCTGCCCCGTTTGAATCTGACCGCGTTTTTGCAGGGCATCCAGGCGTATTGAACCGTCGGGTAAAGCCAGTTCCAGAATACGCTGGCCTTGCTGGTTTTTGCCGTGAATGGCCAGATAACGGCGTCGCCATACGATAAAGGGGGCCACCAGAATGGCCGCCGCGATCAGCAGGCTCAAGATCGCGGCGATGACACCGGCACTGGCACTGACCAGGCTAAAGATCTGCATTCCACCATACACAAGCGCCGCAATAATCCCCAGGAACAGCAGGACGACGATGATGGGCATAGTGGAAAACTCCTTGTTTTAGCGGGCTTGGACTTTTACGGTGACAGCGGCCTGGCGGGCGTTTGCACGGGCCGTTTCCAGATCAGCGTCTGCGGCCAATGCGACACCCATGCGGCGCTTTTCAAAGCTCTCGGGTTTGCCGAACAGACGGATATCGGTTTGCGGGATGCGCAAGGCTTCAGCCACATTCAGGAAATTCACGTCTTTTGCATCTACACCGCCGTAGATCACGGCGCTGGCGCCGGGCATACGCAAGGCGGTATTCACAGGCAGGCCCAGAATGGCGCGTGCATGCAGTTCAAATTCTGACTGCCATTGGGTGGCCATGGTAACCATGCCGGTGTCGTGTGGACGGGGGCTAACTTCACTGAACCAGACCTGATCGCCCTTCACGAACAGCTCGACGCCAAACAAGCCCTGGCCGCCCAGGTTCTGGGTAACGGCTTGGGCAATATCGCGTGCGCTTTGCAGAGCTGCGGGACTCATGGGCTGGGGCTGCCAGCTTTCTACGTAGTCGCCATCTACCTGCTTGTGACCGATGGGATCGCAGAACTGGGTTTCGATCTGGCCGTCTGCTCCTACGGCACGGACAGTCAATAAGGTGATTTCGTAGTCGAAGTCGATAAAGCCTTCAACAATGACGCGGCATTGGCTGACGCGGCCACCCGCCATGGCGTAGTCCCAGGCTTTGGCAACATCGTCCGGGCCGCTGATCTTGCTTTGACCCTTGCCCGAGCTGCTCATCAAGGGTTTGACGACGCAAGGGTAGCCAATCTTGTCGTCGATAGCGGCTTGAAGCTCTTCCAGCGATTCGCAGAACTGGTAGGGGCTGGTGGGAACACCCAGGGTTTCAGCGGCCAGGCGGCGGATGCCTTCGCGGTCCATGGTCAGGCGAGCCGCACGGGCCGTCGGAATGACGCGTACCTTGCCTTGAGCTTCCAGCTCTTCCAGCACGCCGGTGGCAATGGCTTCAATCTCGGGCACAACCAGGGTGGGCTTTTCTTCTTCGATCAGGGCGCGCAATTGTTCGGCATCACTCATGGTGATGGTGCGCGAGTGATGGGCGACCTGCTGGCCAGGTGCGTTCTCGTAGCGGTCCACCGCTATGGTTTCTACCCCCAGGCGTTGCAGCGCAATCAGTACTTCTTTGCCCAGCTCTCCCGAGCCCAAGAGCATGATTTTGTCCGACGACGACGATAAAGGGGTGCCCAACAGGCTCATGGCGCGTGCTCCGCTGAAAATGAGAAATTCAAAAGCGGTATTGTAATGCAGGCGACGCCGGGTTTTTTTCAGGCAGGACTGCTTTGTCCGCCCTGCTGGCACACAGGCTTGCAGGGCGGATGTTTTCAAGGCTCTACATCAGCGGTCAGGCTACTCCACCATTAGCTGCGCCATCATGCCCAGGTCCTCGTGCTCCAGAATGTGGCAGTGGAACATGCGCAGGCCGGGCAATTCCTGGCGGAACGCCAAGCGGATTGTTTCATTGGGCCGCAGATTGACCGTGTCGCGCCAGGCCCGGAACGCCTCCGGTACGGACTGCATCCCGGTTTGGCGCGCCAATACCTGAAACTGTGTTCCGTGAAGATGGAAAGGATGGTCCATATGGGAATCGTTAATCACATCCCAGTACTGCCACTGCCCTGTTGGGCAACGCAGGTCGATGCGGTCCATGTCGTAGACCTGATTGTTGATACGGAACATGGAACGCATGGCAGCCATGCCGGGCATCATATCGTTGTCCATGCCTGCCATACCCTGGTGGTTCATCCCGGATGAGTTTGCCATACCAGAGCCGTGCCCAGACTGCATGTCATGGTTCATGGGCATGACTTCGCTGAATACGACTTTTGCGGTACTGGCGGCTGCTGGAATGGCAGGGATTGTGCGTAATTGCTTGGGCAGTTTGATTTCCTGATGGCGGATTTTCAGTGTTGCCAGCGTCAAGGTTTCAGGACTTTCCTGCACCATCATTTTTTGCCGATCGTAATACAGTGCTTGCAAGCTGCTATCCAGATCTTTATCCGCCTGGATAAAGAACTCCACCCGTTCGGCCGGGGCCATCAAAATCGACTCGGCCGCTGCCAAGGCTTGTTCTATCAGTCCGCCATCTGTACCGACTTGAACCAGACGGGCACCGGGGATGTGCAGCTTCAAATAACGGGCAGAACACGAATTCCAGACACGGATGCGTTCTGCTGTGCTGGCCTGGATAAGGGGTTGGCGTTGACCATTCAGCAGCACGAACTGCCCTTCCCTGCCGTTCATCCAGTCAGGACCTGTGTTGGCCGGAATATGGCCATTAATGTCCAACCGCAGATCGCTAATGGCCCAGTGTTGCTCCGTATAATCTTTCAATGGGTCTTTGGGGGAGCGGACAATAATTGTCCCGCCCAATCCGTGGGCGACTTGCTCACCGCTTTTGCCATGAGGGTGTGGGTGATACCAGTATGTACCGGCGCAGCCTTCGGGCAAGGTAAAGCGGTAGTAGCGGCTTTGTCCTGGCATCACCGCGTCTTGTGGGTTGCCGTCCTGATCAGAGGGAACCGGCAAACCGTGCCAGTGGATGGTAGTGGCCTGATCCAGCTGGTTTTCAAACTCGATTTCTACTTGGTCGCCCTCATACAGTTCGATCAGCGGGCCGGGAGCTTGGCCGTTGTAAAGCCAGAGTTCGGTGCTTTTTCCATCTGCCAGAACGCGTTGATGGGCAGCAGCAGTAATTTTGGCCTGGAAAAGCCCTTTTTTCTGACTACTGTTTTTAAGTACAGGTAGAGCTTGCAGAGCCTGGCCAGCCGGCATTTTTTCTATGGGCATCAGGCCTGGGCGGGTGCTCATGCCGTGACCGTGCATACCTTCAGACATGGAGCCGTGGTGCCCCATCATGCCCTGCCCCCAGCTTCGCATAGGCAGGCTACTCAAGAGGCTGGCACCCAAAGTCAGTTTAAAAAAATCGCGTCGTTTCATGGGTTTATCCCTATCAATCATCAATACACACGTACCACCCAGGCTGGATCAGCACAGGCTTTTAGCGCTTGGGCGGCAATTAAAACGAGATGATCAAGACGAGCGCGGAGGTGGCTGGGCGGGGCCAATCAGCCGGGAGACGTAGTTTTGATGCAGGGGGACGGGAGGGAAAACGGGCTGTAATGCCACCGCTTCAGGTGGTGGAGCCTGCGTCGCCAGACAAGCGCAGCAACCACTTTTCATTGGAGTGCTGCAATGGTTGGGAGCGCTATGGTGAGATTGCCCCGACGAGGCATGTTGCGCTTGAACAGTGCTGCGATCCGTATTTTGAATCGTGGCGTGAGCGGCAAAGCTGCTACTCACACTCATGCTGGCAAAAAAAACAAGCAGGCCGACTAATAAAAGCCAGCCTATTGTTTTGCGAGATGAAATGGGGGCGCGCAGCATGGGCAAAAGCTTAGCATAAGCCTTCTGTGCATCGTTTGCGCTAAAACAGACCGTTACACGCAGTGGTCTATCCAGGCGATTGAAAGTGCAGCAAATCAACCTTACGGATGGCTGGCATAGGCTGCTAAATAGATTTTATTGTTCAGGATCGTTCTTGATCAGGCGTCGCTTCAACCGTAGGGGGCGTACAGGCTGGCTTTGGGCTTGTTCCAGTTCCTGGCTGAGTCGTTGGGCTGTTTTGCGCGCCTCTTCATTCTCCCGCTCCAGCAAAGCAGCGCGAGTACGCAACATTTGCAATTGCCCCTGCATCTCTTTGGCCAAGTTATGGCTGATATCCATAGCCGCTTGCATCGCGCGGCGCTCGCCCTGCTCTTGCCCCAACTCCTGGCGCAGTTTCTGCATTTGATCCTGCTGTTTGTTCAGCTCCTGTTCGTGAGCTTGACGCTGGGTCTTGTTTGCTTGCTCGGCCTCTTCTATTTGCTGACGCAGTCGCGTTTGAATGGAGCGTTCCTTGTCGATTTCCAATAAAGCACGGCGCTCGTTGGCCTGGGCGCGTTCTTCGGTCAGTTCAATAGCCTTTTGCAGCCGCTCCAAGTCCTGGGTGAATTGCTCACCTTGGCGGCGCAGTTCTTGTTGAACCAATTGTTTTTCGGTTTCCAGCTCGTTTTGACGTTGTTTGGCGTGCAGCAAGTCTTGTTTTAGAGCTGCTTGTACCTGACTGGCTGCCTGTAGTTCTTCTTTCAGCTTTTCTATATGGGCTTGGGCATTTTTCAAGGCGCCCTGCTCTACTTCCAGTGCCTGTTGGGCCTCCAGGGTTTGGGCTTGAGCCTGTGCGACGTGTTCATCAGCCTGAGTCTGGTAATGCAGCATCTGCTGCTTCGAGTGCCCCATCGCTTCTTGCCAGATACGACCCAGTAGCTCCCCCGTCAGGGCTTGTAGTTCTTCGGGCATGTCGGCCACATCCAGCCGAACTCGACTTTTATCCCGCAAATCTTCCCAGAACGTCTGTAGTGCCTGAGCCGGAGCGCTCATGCTGCCTTTGCGCACCAATTGGTACAGCTTGTTGGCCGTAGGTGTGACGCCATAGCGGAAAAACAGGAGTGCGGCCACTTCTTTGTACAAAGTCTGCGTATGGCTGAAGCGATCACGTAATTGGGCAACATCGGCCAGGATTTGCCCCTCGTTTGGCTGGTTTTGCTCCATTTTTCCACCTTTGTTGATAATTTAATTAATAATACAACGTAATATATAAAATTATCAACAAATCGGATTCTATAATTTGACATTATCTCTATAATGTCAAATATCTGACCCTAAACAGGCTGATTGGCACAGGCACGGGTTTGAAAGCCCTTCCCTGCTCTCTTATCGCCTTCGTTTTTCTGCTTATTCATGGAAATAGCCAACACTTCGCCCTCAACCGACCTGGGATCGGACGATATTGCTCAATTGCTGGCTCGTTTTGACGGGCGGCAAGGGGCCAACCGGTCTATCGGCGGACGTGCACAGATTGATGCGCAAACAGATATAGAGGCGTTGCGGGCCTGGTTGGCGCGCTATATAGATAGTCCACGCACCTATGCGAACTACCGCAAGGAGGCGGAGCGCCTCTTGTTATGGGCGGTATTGGAGCGTCGCAAGGACTTGTCCTCGCTTAGCCTGGAAGACATCCTGGCCTATCGTTTGTTTCTGGCGGACCCTCAACCCGCTCATCGCTGGGTGGTTCAAGGGCGCTCCCGCCCTGCTCGTCACCATGCGGCATGGCGGCCATTTGCGGGGCCCTTGTCTGAAAGCAGCCGGAATCAGGCGTTATTGATTCTGAACTCTTTATTTAGCTGGCTGGTGCAGGCGGGGTATTTGGCGGGCAATCCTTTGGCCTTGTCTCATCAGGGCCGACGTCAAAAGAAAACCACCGCCCCCCAGCAACGGTACTTGACCCGGTTGCAATGGCGTTGGGTACAGGATTACATCCAGGCCCTTCCTGAAGATACGCAGAGCGAGTTGCGCTATAAAGCCCGCGTACGTTGGCTCTTTTCCATTCTTTATGGCGGCGCCCTGCGCATTTCCGAACTGGTTCAGGCGCGTATGGCCGATGTTCAGGAACGTGTTGATGCGGGAACGACGGCTCAATGGTGGCTGCATATCCACGGCAAGGGCGACAAATGGCGTCGTGTGCCTTTAACGCAAGAGCTGTACGGCGAATTGATGCGCTACCGACAAGCGCATGGGCTGGAAGGACCGCCCCAGGCTTTGGAGCCCTATCCTTTATTAATGTCCGCCGGTGCCAGCGACAAGCATTTGACGCGGGCCATGGCGCATGTTCTGGTCAAACAGGTTTTTCAAGGTAGTGCGGATCATTTACGGAGTCTGCATCCCGATCAGGAGTCCCAGGCCCGTACTCTGGAGCAGGCCTCGGCTCACTGGCTGCGTCACTCGGCGGGTTCTCACCTGGCTGATCAAGGGGTGGATCTACGTATCATCCGTGACACTTTGGGCCATGAGTCTATCGCTACGACCAATATCTATCTGCATGCGGATGATGATCAGCGTCACCAGGCTCTGGAGCAATCCCACAGCCTGGGTTGGAAATAAGGGATTCGCTTCGAGACAAGAAAATCAGACGCAGACAGCCCCCGGCAATGCGGTAGGATACGATTCCTGTGGGGGCTGCGTTCCTGTTTTCAGACATGCTCCCCGCCCATGCCTTGCTATAGCTGATTGTTGGAGTACCTATCCCTTATGGACACTTTTAATGTCATGCGCACCTTCCGGCGCATTGTGGAGCTGGGCGGACTTGCCAAAGCCGCGGAGGATCTGGGGATATCCGCAGCGGGTTTGAGCAAGCAACTGCGTACCTTGGAAGCGCATCTGGATACGGTGCTGATCCAGCGCACTACGCGCAGCATGAGTCTGACGGAGACTGGCCGCAGCTACTATGCCGAATGCTGTCGGATACTGGATGAGCTGGACGCTTTGGAGCGCTCGGTCAAACAGCAGTCCCAGCGCGTGACGGGGACCTTGCGCGTGAATGCCCCCTTGTCGTTTGCACTTAGCGTCCTGTCGCCATTGATGACGGATTTTCTACACAAGTATCCGGAACTGAAGCTGGAGCTGGTGATGGAAGACCGGATCGTGGATGCCGTGGCTCACGGTTTTGATGTCTCGGTGCGTTTGCGTAGCAGCCTGGATGATTCCACCCTGATTGCTCGTCGCCTCGCCACCATCGAGCAAAAATTATGCGCCGCCCCCACCTATTTGAAGCAGCATGGCCTGCCTCAGACCTTGCAGGATCTGCGCAATCACAAAATGATCAGCTATAGCCTGGCACATACCCAGGGCCTTGCTTTTGATAGTGATTTCGACAGCAACCCTCAACAGCACACCCCCAGTGGTACGGCTTTGCTGTTCTCAGGTGAGCATAGTCAAGTGAATAACAGCCTGATGCTGCGCGACTTTCTGATTGCCGGTTTGGGTATTGGCGCCCTGCCTTCCTTTCTGGCAGATCCAGCAATTGCTTGCGGGCAGTTGCAACGCGTTTTGCCCGAATTGGTGAATGAGCCCCGCCATATCTACGCCGTGTATCCGACCAATCGCCACCTGCAACCCAAGGTCAAAGCCTTCGTGGATTATCTGGCCGACCAACTGCCCCATGCCATGTCCAACGCCCTGTAAACAGACCTTTATGAACTCGGAGTAAAAACTGTCTGCACCGCCACGTGCTTATTCTCCGCTCCGGGGAACGCTATTGTGATGACCATCTTACAAGGACATCACAATGCACGATCAAACACACCCGACCCAGCCGCTTGTCTCCCCCCTGATTATTGATTTCTTCCATGATGCCGTCTGCGGATGGTGTTATGTCATGTCGCCACGCTTGCGGCAAGTTGCCGCCGAACTGGGCATCCAGGTCCGCCACCATACCTTTGTTCTGCAAGACAGCCGCGAGCAGATGCTGCAAGCCTTCGGCTCCATGGAGCGCGCCAAACGTGAAATCCTGGGCCACTGGGCCGCCTGCGCCCAACACGACGATACGCAGTCCATCAATATCGAGGGCATGCGAGCACAGAACTTCGACTATCCCCATGGAATGTTGTCCGCTCGGGCGTGTCAGGCGGCGCAGCTACTTTCTGGCGATAACGCCCATTGGGATTACTTCGATGCGGTGCAGCGTGCGCATCTGGTAGAAAGTCGCAATATCGGCGATATGGACACGCTACTGGAGGTCGCCATTGCGCAAGGCTTTGAGGGTGAGGCCTTTCTGAATGCTATGGATAGCGATATCGCGCAGCAGCGAGTTCAAGCCGATCGCGCCGAAGCGGTACGGCTAGAGATCCGATCCATCCCCACTTTATTAGTCTCCTCACGCGAGACCGGCCAAGTGTTGGCCCGTTTGCAGACCCAATCCGCCGAAATGCTCAAAAGCCGTTTGCGCGCTTTGCTGTAAGCGCTGCCCCTCTCTTTCTTATCTACGCTTCATAAAAGGACATCCATGTCGATTCGTTTTTCTCACCGTCTTCTCGGTTTACTGCTGGTTGGTGCAAGCAGCATGAGCGTCTCTCTGGCTCATTCCACTCACCCAGCGAGCAACCCTTTGCCCCTTAGTGCTCAGGAAGTGGGCATCAGCCCCTGGGGGCCGGACGATGAAATTGGTCGCTTGAACCTGATCACCCCTGCTTCCCGGGCTGCCATCTTGTCCCGTCTGGATGGCAGCAAAGTCTATGACCTGGCAACTGACTACTACTTGGGCATGCCCAGTTGGCAGGACGCGGGAGACCCGCACTATCAGTTCTGGATGACCCATACCCCTCGTGGTACCGCAGTGGATGACCCGATGGGAGTTGGCGATGAGATGAACGCGGTTCGTAGCTACACAGGCACGGCTTTTTCCATGTACAGCCATACGGGCACCCATATCGATGCCCTGAATCACTTCGGCATTCATGGAAAGATCTGGAATGGTTTCAAGGCTGATGAGCATCTGGGTGACCGTGGCTGGAACCGTACTGGCATCGAGAAATTCCCGCCCTTGATCGCCCGTGGCGTCTTGATTGATGTGGCCGCCGCCAAAGGCGTAGACATGCTGCCCGATCAATACCGCATCACACGCCAGGACTTGAAGGATGCACTGGCCCGTCAGAAAACGGTGCTGAAAGAAGGCGATATTGTCCTGATCCGTACGGGCCGCATGAAGCTCTTTAATGATCCTAAAGCCTACATGAACGCGCCGCCCGGCATGGGTCTGGATGCTGCTCGTTATCTGGTGGAAGAAGGCGGTGCGATGATTGTGGGTGCGGACAATTTGAGCTTTGAAACCTTCCCTTCCGAGGTGCCTGATGATTACGTCCCCTTGCATACCTATCTATTGGCTCAACAAGGTGCACCGATCATTGAGTTGATTGCCCTGGATGAACTGTCCAAGGACAAGGTCTATGAGTTTGCCTTTATTGGCGGTCCGCTCAAGATCCGGGGCGGTGATGCGGCTCCGCTGCGTCCAGTTGCCATCCCGATTCGCTGATCCACAGGCTTCATAAAGAAACCCGTTTCTTTAGCCCTTGATGCGTTTGCGAATAAGGGCTATCGCGTTTGCCTGCTGTTAGGTGCCGCTCAATATGCTACTGTTGGGTGGGTTTGAATGCGCCGGGCGCCTGTTAAAGGGGCGTCCGGCTTTTCTTTATGGAGTATGTAATGACTTACACCGTTTATCTGTCCGGCGAAATTCACACGGATTGGCGCGAGCAGATTGCTCAAGGTGCAAAGGCCGCTGGATTGGATATTACCTTTACCAGCCCTGTTACCGATCACGATGCCAGCGATGCCGCTGGCGATCACCTGGGACCGGCCAGCGAAGGTTTCTGGCGTGATCACAAATCCTCCAAAATCAATGCCATCCGTACCAGAACCCTGATTGAACAGGCGGATCTGGTCGTGGTGCGTTTTGGGGACAAGTACAAACAGTGGAATGCTGCCTTTGATGCCGGTTTCTGTGCCGCCCTGGGCAAACCGTACGTGACGTTGCACGCCGAAGACATCATCCACCCCTTGAAAGAAGTGGATGCCAGTGCGCAGGCCTGGGCAACTAGCCCCGAGCAAATCGTGGAGATTTTGCGTTATACGCTGAAAGCCTGAATACCGCACAGATTCCGTTGAAAAAGCTGCCCCCGACACCTGAATGAAAACTGGGTGTCGGGGGGGGTTTCGCCGAGTAAGGGCTTCGAATCCGATCAGGACTAGCTATCACGTGACAAGAGCTAACCTTAATAAGCCCCACTTCTGATTAACTATAAAAAAAATTAATACTATAGACGTTACCATTCTTTCTGCTTCTTCTGCTGTCTACAATGCGCTCCTAACACTGCTTAGTCGCGAATAGAGGAGACAAAATATGAGTGGGTCTATGTCGGGTCAAATGATCCAATTTGAGAACGTGCCGTTTCGGCGCTTTCACCTTCGTGTGGGGTCAACGGCCTGCGGGGGACAGTTTGCAGATGGTTTTGAGCTGGGCATTATTGGTTTGGCCATTGCTTTGGCAGCGGTACCACTGAACCTGAATGCCGTCTGGATGGGCTTGCTGGGAGCAGCGGCTTTGGCCGGTCTGTTCTTGGGCAGCCTGGTGTCGGGCGTGATTGTGGATCGTGTGGGTAGACGCAAAATTTTTGCATGGGACATGCTGTTTGCGGCCGTACTCTCGATTGCCCAGTTTTTTGTCACCGAAGCTTGGCAAATGCTTTTGTTGCGCTTTGCTTTGGGTGTGGTGCTGGGTTTTGACTATGTGGTCAGTAAAGCGCTGTTGACCGAGCTCTCGCCCGTGCGTTTTCGTGGCCGTTTGTTGAGCATCATGGCCATTGCCTGGGTAGCGGGCTATGCCTGCTCCTATGCGGCCGGGTTTTTGCTGCGTGATCTGGGGCCCGATGCCTGGCGTTATATGTTGATGGTCAGTGCCGTACCGGCCTTACTGATTTTTGTGTTCCGACTGGGCGTGCCTGAGTCACCGCTGTGGCTGATTCGTAAGGGACGAGTACAGGAAGCGCAGGAGATTGTTCGCAAAAAACTGGGCGATGGCATCTTGTTGCCGGAGGCTAGCCCTGTACAGCAAAAAACAGGTGGAGAATGGAAAGAGCTGTTTTCCAGGAAATGGCGCAAGAACACGGCGGTGGGTGGCATTTTCTATGCTTGTCAGGTGATTCCTTACTTTGCTCTGGGCACCTTCTTGCCCAAGATTCTTGAGTCGCTCAATGTGACAGACAAGTATGTTGGTGGTCTGACCTATAACGCTTTCCTGTTGCTGGGGGCGATCGTCGGGACCATGCTGGTAGACCGTATTGCGCGCCGCTCCTTCCTGATCGGTACATTCATTGCTGGTGCTGCGGTCTTGTCCGTGATGGCGGTCGGTGTGCTGGACTCGACGGGCGTGATCATCGCGTTTGCTCTGTTTGCCTTGATTCTGTCGGCCTCGGCAAATCTGGAATTTATTTACCCGCCTGAACTGTTTCCGACGCATCTGCGCGGCACGGGTGTGGGGTTTGCCACCGCGACCAGCCGTTTTGGTGCAGCCATCAGTACCTTCCTGCTGCCCAGCATTGTTCAAAACTACGGGGTGTCGATCGCTCTGGGCGCATGTGTCGTTGTCCTGCTGTTCGGTGCTTTGGTCTCGTATCTGTGGGCTCCTGAAACCTCGCGCATGAGATTGGATGATGTTTGATACCCACCCTATCGCCCCTCACGAATGGCAAAGCGTCTACGGTTTTAAGGAATGGACGCAGGAAACCTTGCTGGCCTATCTGGAGCAGGCAGGCATCGAGTTTGAACTGGTCAGCCACTCGGCCGTGTTTACGATGGCGGATTCCGCCGAACTGAGCATCGCCTTATCCGGGCGCCGCTGCAAGAATTTGCTGCTGCGAGACAAGAAGAGCCGGGTTTTCTTTCTGGTGGTGCTGGCGCCCGAGACCAGTATCGATCTGGCTGCCTTGGGGCAACTAATGGGTGCAGGCAGGCTGTCTCTGTGCCCTGCTGAACAGATGTATGAGCTTTTGCATGTGGTGTCGGGAGCGTTGAGTCCGTTTGCCTTGATTGGGGACTCCCAGGTGCACAAAGTCCGCTTGTTGTGGGATGCGAGTTTGGCGGGTGAAGACTCGTTTTTATTTCATCCGCTGCGCAACACCGCCACGGTCTCTATCAGTCAAAGGGATTTCAGCCGATTTCTGGCCCTGACGGGCCACCTTATGGAAACGCTTGCTATCCCTTCTCGCCCCCACCTCGCTAGCGCATAGCCGAGATTTTTTCCAAAAACAGGACATGGCTGTTCAGGATGCTCTGCCCCTGGTGGGCGGAGCATTTGTCAGCATCGTAGGAGTAAATATGGAAGTATCTTCTGACATTGAGCCAGTACGTACCGAAAATGATTACGTGGGCCAGGTCTCCATTCCTTGTAGCAAGTACTACGGCGTCAATAGCGTACGGGGCAAAGATAATTTGTCCGTCTCTACCCAAACCGTGGGCCACTATCCTGCTTTTATCAAGGCTTTTGCGCAGGTTAAGTGGGCAGCTGCTTTGGCCAACCGGGACTGCGGTGTAATCAGCCCTGAAATTGCCAATGCTATTGCGCAGGCCTGTCAGGAATTGCTGAACGGAAAACTGGCTGATTCCCTGATTGTGGACCTGATGGAAGGCTCAGGTGGAACCTCCACCAATATGAACTTCAATGAGGTGATTGCCAATCGAGCTCAGGAGATTCTGGGCAAGCCTCTCGGCTCTTACGAGGTGGTGCACCCGAATGACCACGTCAATCGCTCTCAATCTACCAATGATGCGTATCCGTCCGCTCAGAAAATGGCGACGTACGACATGTTGGAGGGCTTGATTGATGCTGTGGGTGAATTGGGTAAGACCTTTAGCCAAAAAGCTGTGGAGTTTGCCGAGATTCTGCACCTGGGTCGCACTTGTTTGCAGGACGCTCAACCGATGCGACTGGGGCAGGTGTTTGAGGGTTATGCCGCCCTGGCGCAGCGCTTGCAAGCGGAATTGATGGCAGTGCGTCAAAAGCTGTGTACCTTGCCCTTGGGCGGTACAGCAATCGGTACAGGCTTTGGGGCTCCTGAAGGATATCGTGCGGCTGTGTATACGCACTTGGCGACACTGACAGGCGTTTGCTACCAGGCACCGGATAATTCGTTTGATGCCATGCAGAACATGGATACTTTTTCCAGAGTCTCAGCAGAGTTGCGTACCTGCGCGACGGCCTTGGCCAAGGTCGCGGCAGATTTAACGTTGCTGTCCTCCGGGCCCACAGGTGGTTTGGGTGAGCTGCGTTTGCCAGAGGCCCAGGCCGGCTCGTCCATCATGCCGGGTAAGGTCAATCCGGTTCTGCCCATGGCTATGATTCAGCTCAGTTTTGCTGTTGTAGGCAACGATGTGGCTGTGGCGCAGGCGGTGCAGTATGGCGAGCTGGAAATCAACCATTTCGAGCCGGTCGTGGCCTCGCGGGTTTTTGACAGCATCCATATGCTGACCCAAGGCATTCGGCGCTTTAATGGTTTGTGTGTGGCTGGCATTTGTGCGGATCGCGCTCGCAATGAAAACCATGTGCTGCGTTCCATGGCACTTGCCACGGCTTTGGTCCCCACATTGGGCTATGCCAAGGTCAGCGAGCTGGCCCGTCAATCGGTAGCGGAACAGCGCCCCTTGCTGGAAATTCTGGAGGAGTCCGGGGTTCTGACTAAAGAACAGGCCGTGCAGGCTATCCAGAAGGCGTCGGTCCCGGCTTTTTGATTGTGTTCGCTCCCTAAGTGTACTTAGGGGGCCTCCACCCAAGGATGCAGCTCAATTAGCTGCGGCAAAATAGGATTGATAGCATGCAGCTCATTGCGAGCGTGCGTCCCCAAAACAGTGGCTGCCAGCTCAAAGGTTTCCTTGCCCAGCTGACCATATTCACCAGTACGAACGTGGAGATACATCCGACGCTCGGCATTGAGCTCGGGTACAAAGCCCAAATGCAATGCTCCTGCTGATCGAGCGCCTTGTAGCAGACACAAGGGTGTAGTGATCGCCCAGCCAATTCCCCCCGCCACCATGGACGTCAGCGTATCTGCAGTTTCCACTTCCAGGCGGCGGGCCGAGCTGATGCCAGCCTGACGCAGGGAGCGCTCGACTTGTGTGCCCAAGTGAGATTGGGCGTTAAAGCGAATCAATGGTAGTTGCTTGGATAGCGTGACTAGGTCTGCCATGCTGGTACAGGGAACAGCCAGCCCCTTGGGGGCGATGACCAGGAATCGCTCCGACATCAAAAAGTGGTTCCCCATTCCCTCCACATCTAGTGTGCGGGTCGAGATCACCAGATCCAGTTCCCGCCGTACCAGCGCTTCGGCCAGATTGGGCGTCAGGCCAGTACGTACTGACAACTGCGCGGTGCCACGTAGTAGCTCTTGAACCAAGGGCGTGCCACAGCTGGCGGCAAAAGAATCCACCAGTCCGACACGTAAATTAGGCTTGATCCCACGGCTGGCTTCAATCACGGAGCCGCGCAGGTTCATGGCCTGGTTCAGAAGCGTTGTCCCTCTATTAACCAAGGTCAGACCGGCAGCGGTCAAGGTTAAGGGCCGAGCCGAACGGTTCAGTAAGGGCGTCCCAAAGTTCTCCTCCAGCAAGCGTATGGACTGGGAGACGGCGGATTGGGTAATACCCAGTCGTTCCGCGGCCTTGGACATATTGCAGTCCTGAGCCGTAGTCAGAAAGATACGCAGCGCTTGCATGTCGATGGGGCGAGTTTCTTGCATAGTTCAGCGAGCTTGGCGCACGAATGGGAGGGTTGGGGAAAAATAGGGCCATGCTTATGATAAGCATGGCCCTGATTTTAGCTCAGCTTCACCCGCCGCAAACGCAAGGCATTGCTGACCACAAAGACACTGGACAAGGCCATGGCGCCGGCGGCAAACATGGGTGAGAGCAAGGTGCCGTTAAAGGGATAGAGCACGCCTGCTGCTACTGGAATCAGTGCCACGTTATAGGCAAAGGCCCAGAACAGGTTTTGACGGATATTGCGCATGGTGGCGTGGGACAAGGCAATCGCGGTGACCACGCCTTGCATATCGCCCGACATCAAGACTACATCAGCCGCTTCAATGGCAATGTCCGTGCCGGTGCCAATCGCAATCCCTACGTCTGCCACGGCCAGAGCGGGGGCATCGTTGATGCCATCACCGACGTAGGCCAGATGCTGATGCGTATCGCGCAAGGCCTGAACTGCTTGCACTTTGCCTTCGGGCATGACTTCCGCCACCACTTCGTCAATATTGAGACGGCGGGCTATGGCATTAGCCGTGTGGCGGTTATCGCCGGTAATCATGACCACCTTGATGCCCCGGGCATGCAACTGCTCGATGGCGCGCGGTGTGGTTTCCTTGATCGGGTCAGCCACGGCCAGCAACGCAATGACCTGCTTGTTGCGGGCGGCGTACATAGGGGTTTTACCGTCCTGTGCCAGCGTCTGGGCTTGCTCGGTAAAGGCTGACAGGTCCGCGCCTAATTGCGTCATCAGGCGGTCTGCACCCACATGCCATTGGTCAGATCCGATTTGGGCGGTGACACCCAGGCCTGTCAGGGACTCAAACTGCTCAGCCTTGGGCAAGGTGATTTGCTTTTCCTTGGCAGCGCTGACAATGGCTTGGGCAATCGGATGCTCGGAGTAGTTTTCCAGAGCGGCAATCGCTGCCAAAGTCTGATCCTGGTTCTCTCCGGGCACGCAGACAAAATCGGTTAGTTCGGGCGCGCCTTTGGTCAGGGTGCCGGTTTTATCCACGGCCACGACTTTTACATCGCGCAGTGCTTGCAAAGAGTCCCCTTTACGGAACAGCACGCCAGCCTGTGCGGCTCGGCCCGTCCCCACCATGATGGAGGTCGGCGTGGCCAGGCCCATGGCGCAGGGGCAAGCAATAATCAGCACAGCGACGGCATTGACCAGTGCAAAGCTCAATGCGGGCGATGGGCCAAAAATCAGCCAGACAATGGCGGTCAAGACGGCCAGTGTCATGACGGTGGGCACAAACCACAGCGTGATTTTGTCGACTACGGCTTGAATAGGCAGCTTGGAGCCTTGGGCCTGCTCAACCATGGAAACGATATTAGCCAGTACGGTGTCCTGCCCCACGGCGGTAGCCTCAAATTCCAGCGAACCTTTTTGGTTCACTGTGCCACCAATGACTTTATCGCCCTGGGATTTGGACACGGCAATGGATTCGCCTGTCACCATGGATTCATCCACATAGCTCTGACCGGCAAGAACATCTCCATCAACGGGGATACGCTCGCCGGGACGAACCAGCACGACATCGCCCGTATGCAGCTCTGCCTGGGGCAGCTCAATTTCCTGACCATCGCGACGTACACGAGCGGTAGGCGGCTGCAGGCTGAGCAGGCGTTGAATGGCTTCAGACGTACGACCTTTGGCGCGCGCTTCCATGACACGGCCCAGCAAAATCAGGGCGACGATGACAGCGGCGGCTTCAAAGTACACGTAGACGGATTCGGAAGGCAGCCACTGTGGCGCAAAGGTAGCCACTAGCGAGAAGCTGTAAGCTGCCAGGGTGCCCACAGCGACCAGCGAGTTCATGTCGGGCCCACCACGCAAGAGAACAGGAATCCCTTTGGTGTAGAACTCGCGGCCTGGGAACAGCAAGACTAGCGTGGTCAGCACGAACTGGATCAGCCAGCTGTTTTGTGTACCTATGGTGCTGGCCACCCAGTGATGGAAAGCAGGCACCATATGGCCGCCCATTTCCAGAATGAAAACGGGCAAGGCCAGCACCGTCGCCAGCCAGAAACGCTTGCGCAGCGTTTCGTAGGTTTGTTCGGCACGCTCGAACTGGTCATTCGTGACAGCCGCTTCGGCAAGGCTGGCGGGATAGCCGGCTTTGCTCACCGCCTGAATCAGCTCAGGCGCTTTCACACCCTGCGCTACTTGCACATGGGCTTTGGCGGTTGCCAGATTGACCGAGGCTTTTTGTACGCCCGGTACTTTCAGCAAGGCCTTTTCAACTCGGCCCACGCAGGAGGCGCAGGTCATGTCCTGCACGTCCAGCACAATGTCTTGCTGGGAAATTTTGTAACCACCCTTTTCCACTGCCTGCATAATGGCGTCGACCGGGGCGGCACCCTCAAATTCCACGGTGGCCTTGTTGGTGGCTAGATTTACCTGGGCCGATTGCACACCGGGGACTTTGCCAATAATCTTTTCAACCCGACTGACGCAGGAAGCACATGTCATGCCTTCCACATCTAAAGTCAGGCGTGAGCTCTTGTTTGAAGCGCTGCTTGTCATCGAAATCACCCTTCAATGGATCGTCAATGAAGCCACTTTAGGGCTTGACCCGATGGGAAGGTCAACAGTTGATAAAAAAACGCCTCCGAAGAGGCGTTTCAAGGGGGAACTACGACTAATGAGGGATCAATCAGCAGCTTAGTAAGCAACAAAGGTGCCGTTGTTGTTGTTCCAGTCTTTGGCTTCTGCTGCAACCTGATCGCGGCTCAGTTCGGAGCGGGTGTCGATACGTGGGTAGTCGCCCATCGAACCTGTGCTGATGTAGCCTTGCTCTTGAGCAGCAGCCAGTTCCTGAACCACTTGCTGACGACTCAAAGGAGCGTTGGTCGATTCAATTGCTGGGTAGTTCAGGTTTTCGCCGGTAGCGACATTGTTGGTGGCTGCCATGGCAGTGCCGCTCAAAGCGGTAGCACCAAGAATCAGGCTGGCGATAGTTGCGCGTGCGATGTTTTTCATTATTTACTCCAAATCTACGGTGTGTTTTTCGGTGGTTCGCTGTTGTGTTTAGCGAGTCGTTAGATGGAGTATGAGCCTTTCTAAACCTAGTAAAAACCCTTAATATTGCAAACGTATTTCCATTCATGGAACAATTCAAATGAGTACCATTATCGCTGGCCCCCTGCTCAACGACATCGCGATCTTCGTGGAAGTGGCTCGTGCCCGCCACTTTAGCCGTGCCGCTCAGGCTCTGGGGATGCCCGTCTCCACCGTGTCGCGCCGTATTCGTGAACTGGAAAAAGAAGTGGGTGTGGCTTTGCTTAAACGCAGCACGCGCAATGTGGATGTGACCGACGCGGGACAAGTGTATTTCGAGCGCTGCCTAGCTGTCGTCGAACAGGCTCGTCTGGCTCATGAGCAATTGCTGGATGTGGCTCAGACCCCCAAAGGACGTTTGCGGGTTTCCATGCCTGCCAGTTTCAGCATTGTGCTGATGCCCGCCATTATCCGAGGCTTTAATCAACAGTACCCGGATATTGAGCTGGAGTTTGACCTGACCATACGGCCTATTGATTTGCAGGCCGACAACTACGATTGCGTTATCCGTGTGGGTGCCCAGCCTGACTCCAGCGCGGTGGCCACCATGTTAGGACAGATTCGTCTGGGGCTGTATGCCACCCGCAACTATCTGGACCGCAAAGGGCGACCCAAGCATCCTTCTGAACTGGCAGGTCATACTTGTATTTGTGCCCGCCCCGCCAGCTCGGATCGAGTCTGGTCCTTGCGTGGTCCGAATCAGGAGCGCTATGACGCGATTGTGGAAGGTCCCATTACCGTCAATAACGCCATCATGATGCGCAAACTGGCCGTGCATGACCTGGGTATTACCGCCTCTTCCTTGCTGGAACGAAAATTGGATCCGGATTGCGCACACCTGGAGCGTGTCTTGCCGGATTGGGAGTTTGCGCCCTTCCCTATTCTGGCTTTGCTCCCCTCGCGTCTGATGCCGCAAAAGACTCGCGTGTTCCTTAATTATCTGCGTAGCGAGCTGGATAGATTGATGTCTCAGCCCGAACTGGATGTAGCCACAGCCGGTCAAGCTTATCCGTAAGAAAATAAGCAGTATGCTTATGAATCGGTGTTGCCCAAGGCCTATCTATGCTATTTATAAATGTTTGGTCCTGTGGGGCCAATGCCATGACCGGGGGGAAGCGCATGAAAGTAGTACTGCAAAGCTTGCTGGCTGGAATGGTGATGAGTTTGGCCTTGGGAAGTGGCAGCGTGTACTCGCAAACCGTATTGCTGGAAGCGGTAGAGCAAGGCGATAGCGCCAAGGTGCGCGAAATTCTGTCAGAAAAACGGGCTCGCGGCAGCGTCAGTGTTAGCGACGATCAAGGGCAAAGCCCCTTGCTGCGCGCGACCTGGTTGAACCATATTGATATTGCCCGGCAGTTGATACGCGCGGGTGCGGATGTGAACCAGTCCGACTCCATTCACGACAGCCCATACTTGGTCGCGGGTGCACAAGGTCGTCTGGAAATCCTGCGCATGACTCTGGAGAACGGAGCCGATCTGCGTAGCGTGAACCGCTATGGTGGTACGGCGCTGATTCCGGCTGCTGAACATGGTTATGTCGATGTTGTACGCCTTTTGCTGACGGCGGGGGTCGATCCCAATCATGTGAATTACCTGGGCTGGACGGCCTTGCACGAGGCGATTGTGCTCTCTGATGGCGGGCCGGAACATCAGGAAGTGCTGCGTTTGCTGATCAAGGCCGGAGCGGATGTGAATTTGCCGGATCGTCAGGGAGTGCGTCCCTTGAGTCTGGCTCGACAGCGCAGCCAGACTGAGATGGCCGAGATTCTGGAACAGGCCGGAGCAAATCCATAAGCCTAGCCGGCTTGGCTGCTGCGTTTTTTTAATCACAACAATAACGGTTTTATGTCTTCTACTCAGACTGCTCCGTCGTCGACGGGTGTTCAAGCCAGCCCAGCTTTGTGGCTGGCTTTCGTCATTCTGGTCGGCTTGAACCTGCGCCCTTTTCTGACTTCCAGTGGCACCTTGGCACGACAGGTGGCCCAGGGTTTGAACATGCCCCTGAGCAGCCTGGCCTGGCTAACCTTGTTACCCATGATGGTGATGGGCCTGGGGGCTTTCTGCATGCCCTCTTTGCGGCGCGTTCTGGCACTGCGCCATGTGCTGATTACTTCCCTTCTCTTGCTGTGCCTGGGCTGTGTGCTGCGCTGGTTTGTGCCTAATGGAGCAAGCCTGATTGCAACAGCGCTGATTTGTGGTTTGGGCGTGTCCTTGCTGCAAGCTGGGATGCCCGGTTTGATCAAGGAACAGTTTCCGCGCCATATTGCCCAGGTCACCGGGGTTTACTCCGCGACCTTGATGGGTGGCGGTGCCTTGGGCGCGCAGATTACGCCCTGGGTCAGCTCCTTGACGGACAGCTGGCGTATCGCCCTGGCTTTCTGGGCCTTGCCGATCAGCGTAGCCTTGTGGATTGCCTGGAAAGTGGTCCCGCGCGAGGCACCGGGTGCGAATCTGTCGCCGCCCTCCTTGTCCTTGCTGGCGCGTCCTCGCACCTGGACCTTGATTGTGTGCTTCGGCCTGATCAACGGCGGCTATGCCTCTTTGGTGACCTGGCTGGCAACGTTTTATCAAGATCGAGGCTGGACGGCAGAAGCCAGCGGTAGCCTGGTGGCGGTCCTATCGGTGGCACAAGCCATTGCCGCCTTTGGCCTGCCTACCTTGGCGGCCAAAAATAAGGATCGCCGCATGTGGGTGTGGCTGGCGCTGGCGTGTCAGCTCGTGGGCTTCCTGGCCTTTGCCTATATTCCCGATATGGCCCCCTATCTGTGGGCGATTATTATCGGCATCGGCTTGGGGGGCTGCTTTTCCTTGCTGCTGTTGGTGGCTCTGGACCACTTTCCGGATGCAGCCCGTGCCGGGACGTTGAGTGCCTTGATGCAAGGCGGTGGCTTTCCGATTGCCGCCCTCTTTCCCATGATCAGCGTGCACTTGCGTGAAATGAGTAATGGCTTTCAGGCAGGCTGGATGTTGCATGCGGCAATGGCGGTATTGGTGGCCATCATGGCCTGGAGCTTTCAGCCTGCGCGATACGCCCAAAAGATGAAGCGAAATGAGGCATCCTGAGTAGCAGCTCGTATCGGTAGAAATAGCCTGGCTTTGTGACAAGCCAGGTTTTTTTTGGCCGTTTCAGGCTAGAACTCGTCCGTTACGCGCATCCCGACGGACAGCCTTTCCTCAACAATGATGTCTCCACGATTACATAAAAAACGAGGAGACATCAGTGGAACATCAAGTCATTATTTCGGGCGCCGGCCCGGTTGGCTGCTGGCTGGCCTGCGAGTTACAGCTTGCAGGTGTGCAGACCTTGCTGATTGAACAGACGGCCACCATCAGCCCTCAATCACGGGCTCTGACGATTCATCCGCGAACCATTGAAGTCTTTGCCATGCGTGGCGCACACCACGAGATGCTGGCGCAGGCGGTGCGTATTCCTAGCGGACATTTTGCCGTCTTTGAGCATCGTCTGGACTTCAAGCAGTTGGACACTCGCTTTGACTATACGCTGGCTATTCCCCAGGCGCGCATTACCGCTATTTTGCAGGAGCGTGCCCGCTCCCTCGGCGCTGACATCCGCCGATCCGAAAAAGTGTGCCGCTTTGAGCAGAACCAGGAGGGGGTGTCGGTCTGGATTGAAAACAGCGATCAAGAGCAATACGTCGCCACCGCGCAATGGCTGGTGGGTTGCGATGGAACCCGCAGCACGGTACGTCAACAGGCTGGGATTGCGTTTCCAGGAACAGACGCCACGGTGTTGGGGTGGCTGGGAGATGCGACGCTGACCGATCCGCCTGAAGGCGTCATGATCGGTGAGTGGGGCTTGAATGGTACGGCCATGGTGGCGAAGTTGCCTGACGGTCAGCACCGTTTGGTGGGGCTGTCGCCAGACGATGTGAATCGTCCATGGCCAGGTGACTTGCCTTTGGAAGAACTCCGCGAAAAAGTCCGAGCCGTATTTGGGACAGATTTTGGATTGCACAGTCCCTCCTGGCTGTCTCGCTATAGCAATACCAGCCGCCAGGCCGAAAACTACCGTAAAAATCGCGTTTTTCTGGCGGGTGACGCCGCACACCAGCATATGCCAGCCGGGGGGGTGGGTTTGAACATCGGGATTCAGGATGCCATGAATCTGGGCTGGAAGCTGGCCGCCGTGATCAATGGGTGGATGCCGCACTCTTTGCTTGATAGCTACCATCAGGAGCGTTATCCCGTTGGCCAGGATTTGCTGGAGCACACTCAGGCACAGACTGCCTTGATGAGCTGTTTCTCTGTTGAGGGTATGGAATTACGTTCCTTTTTGAACAAGCTCATCAAGCAGTCCCCTGCCTTGGAGAAAACATTGGCCGAGAGGCTGTCTGGCCTGAGTGTGCTGTATCCATCAACCGTGCCGGGTGACCATGCCTTGGTGGGACGGCGTGCAGCGGATCAGGATCTGGTTGGCGGACAAAGTCTTTTTGGCCTTCTGGAACAGGGGCACTACGTGATGCTGGAGGTGAGTGGGCACGACGACGACGAGCTGGAATGTCCGGAGGGCCTGCAGGCTGTGTTGTACCGGAGCTCACTGGACGTTCGCAGTGAGGGTTGGGAGCACGTGACTGCTGTGTTGATTCGGCCTGATGGCTATATCGCCTGGGCCAGCAATGAGCAAGACGCCACTCGCCTGCGTTCGGCAATGCGACACGCTTTAACGCCTTTTCAGACTGCGTCTCATGCGCTGGAAACCACCGAGAGGCTGGCCGATGAATAGTCAAACATCCACGTTCAGAATGTTGATTGACGGTGCTTTGGTGGACGGCGAACAAACCATGGCTGTCATCAACCCCAGTACGGGTCAGTCCTTTGCTCATAGTCCACGTGCTTCGCTCCGGCAAATGGAACAGGCGATCAACGCGGCTAGCCGCAGTTTTCCTGCTTGGTCCCGAACCACGATGCAGACACGGCGCGCCCGGATTTTGAGGATTGCCGATCTTATTGAGGAACACTGCCTGGAATTGGCGCATCTCCTGACCCAAGAGCAAGGCAAACCCTTGCGGGATGCTCAGGCTGAAGTGCAAGGCACTATCGCGTTTTTTCGGTATGTCGCTCAGTGCCGCATAGAGACGCAGACCTTGGAAGAGAGCACGACCAGACACGCTTATCTGCAACGCCAGCCTTTGGGTGTAGTGGCCGTGATTACGCCCTGGAATTTCCCCTTGATGCTGTTGGCCTTCAAAGTGCCTCACGCCTTGTTGGCGGGTAATACGGTGGTTATCAAACCGCCGGCGACCACGCCGCTGACCACCTTGAAACTGGGTGAGCTTATTGTCGATGCCTTGCCTGCGGGGGTTGTGAACATCGTCACGGATCATAACGATCTGGGTGATGCGCTGAGCAGTCACCCTCTGGTCGCCAAGATTTCTTTTACGGGCTCTACCGCAACTGGCTACAAGGTCATGGCTAATGCAGCCAAATCCTTGAAACGCTTGACCTTGGAACTAGGAGGCAATGACCCCGGGATTGTGCTTGATGATGCGGACCCGAAGCAGATCGCCCCCGGTATTGTGCGAGCCGCTTTTTTTAACAGTGGGCAGGCCTGCATCGCCTTGAAACGTCTCTATGTTCCTGATTCGCTTTACGAAGCCTTGAGTCATGAGCTATGGAGTCATTGTCAGCGCCTGGTACTGGGAGATGGTCTGGATTCACAGACAACGCTGGGCCCCTTGCAGAACCAGCAGCAGTTTCAGAAGGTGAAATCCCTCCTGGAGGACGCCCGACAGCATGGGCGGGTTCTAAGTGCGGGTACGGTGCCAGAGGGGGCCGGTTATTTTCTGCCCCCTACTCTGGTGCTGGATATTGAAGACGGTACTCGTCTGGTGGATGAGGAGCAGTTTGGCCCGGTCTTGCCTGTCATTCGCTACAGCAACGTGGAGCAAGCGATTGCCATGGCTAATCGCAGCCCTTATGGCCTGGGCGCCTCGGTATGGGCGTCCGATCTGGAGCGAGCCAGAGTGGTGGCCGATCAGTTGCAAGCGGGTACGGTTTGGATCAATCAGCACATTGACTTGGGGCCGCATATCCCTCAGTGCGGCAGTAAACAGTCCGGCTTTGGCATTGAATTGGGCGCGGAGGGGCTGCTGGAGTTTACCCAAGCCAAGGTTATCAATATCAATCCGGGCCTGAGCTCAGCAGCCCAAGACTCGCTAAAGGAGAATATGAATGCAGAACAAACAAGCCATTAACCCTGACAATTTGCCCAAGCTGCCTGGGGTGGTGTCTCACGGTATTGTTCTGAATAAGGCCGGTTTGGTCTATACCTCGGGACAGCTATCCTGGGATGAAAATGGCCATTTGGTAGCTGGTGATCTGTTTGCCCAGTTCGAGCGTGCCTACAGCAATATCGACATCGTGCTCCAGGCTGCAGGCACCTGCCGTTCCGAGGTGATCAGCGAGACGATCTATATCGTTGGTGATTGCACTGAACATACAGCACAGTTGGTTCAAGCCTTGACTCAGGCAAGGCCGGCAGGCTCCATCCCGCCAACCAGCACGCTTGTGGGCGTGCAGTCGCTGTTTGCCGAAGGGTTCTTGGTGGAAGTTCAGGTAGTGGCAACGATTTAAGGTGCATGGTTTGACCGGCTGCCTGTCACTGGTAGCCGTCCTGCGATTTTGGCCTGTACAACAAGATATGGACTATGAAAACTCAAGAGAAAAATCAGATTGCCGCCCAAGTGAACCAAGAAATGGGAGAGTTGAATACCGGCTCTTGGACTCAACGGGAGAAGTTGGCCCTGGCGTGTCGTATTCTTTTTGAAGAGGGGCATTGGCGTGGTTTGGCCGGGCAAATTACGGCTCGCATGTCACCGGATAGCACGGATATGTTGACGCTGGGTTTTGGAATTGGCTTTGACGAAGCTTGTGCCAGTTCCTTGGTGCAAGTCGATCAACAGCTACAGCCTCGGGGACGGAGTGCCATGCCCAATCCTGGGGTACGTTTTCATGCCTGGATTTATGCCAATCGCCCTGATGTTCAAGCGATTGTCCATACACATCCGCCGGCCTGTGCTGCCTTATCCATGACGGGAGAGCCATTGGCCGTGGCTCATATGGACGCCACTCCTCTTTTCGAAAACTGCGCGTTTCTTCCGGATTGGCCTGGCTTGCCCATTGGTGATGAAGAGGGGCAGATCATTTCGCAAGCAATGGGCGACCGACATGCCATTTTGCTGGCCCACCATGGTTTGTTGACGGCTGGACGCAGTATTGAGGAAGCGTGTCTGTTAGCGGTGTGGATGGAGCACGCGGCACAAATGCAATTGAATGCCAGAGCTATGGGTACCATCAGGCACATTAAGCCGGATCTGGCACGAGAGTCTCGGGATTTCTTGCTTAAACCCAAGGTGCTGGCACTGAGTTTTGCGAACTTTGCGCGGCGCGTGCTACGGGCAGACGACGGCGTGCTCTTGTAGGCACTAGATTCGACGTTATTTTGGCCGGAATGCGATAGAAACTGGCTGTTAGCCGCAATTTTGCAGCCCAGCGCTGTGTTACGGTATTTTTTTCGGCTTTTAAAAGGGCGTAGCTTCAGCTGTTTCAAGCACGCCTGCGACCCTTGAATGAAAGATGCCATTGTTACCGTCCAGGATTACCTGGACCAGGTTGCTTTACCTGTGACGGGCTTGCAGGTAGAGCTGAGCTTTGTTGGCGATACCGAGCCGCATAAACATCGCAAGAACCAGCTGCTGTATGTTCTGAAAGGATTGATGTCGGTGCAGACAGAGCAAGGGCTATGGGCTGTGCCCCCTCAGTGTGCGATTTGGATACCCGCTGGCGTGATGCATTTTGCCCGGGCGACCCAGCAAGCCAGTGTGGCGAATCTGTACATTGAGGCTCAGCCCCCTGCCAATCTGGAGGCTTGCGAGGTTCTGTTTACACGACCCCTGTTGCGAGAGCTGATTCTGAGATTGCTGTCGTCCTCCAACCCAGCGCCGGAGAACGAGCTGCGCCATACGCGATTGGTCGCGGTACTGATGGATGAGCTGGCTCTGAGCCCCAAAAAATCTCTGCACTTGCCTATGCCTAGTGATCGTCGTTTGAAACGCTTGATTGATCAGTTAGCGCAAAGTCCAGGGTTGAAATTGAGCATGGAGCAATGGGGGGCCCTGGTTGGGGTCAGTACTCGTACCTTGGGGCGCCTGTTCTTGCGCGAAACCGGCATGTCTTTTGGCCGCTGGCTGCAACATTGGGATAGTTCTATTGCCTTGCAGAAACTGGCGAATGGAACCTCGGTGACGATGACAGCTCAGGATTTGGGCTACGAAAGTTTAAGTGCCTTTATCACCATGTTTCGTCGTACGGTAGGCACGACCCCTGCCCGCTTTTTTGCCCAGACCCAAACCTTGCCGCTTGAGTCAAAGGAACAGCCCTGTATCCATATGGATGGGCGTATTGAGGATGTCTTTGCAAAAATTCATGTCCCGATGGTGGATACAAGCGGCCAATAAAAACGGCCATCCTCAGATGACCGTGCTTCAGGATGCCGCTCGCCCTGTTTATTCTGTTGGGGCACCCGCCATGATCCAGTCCACCACCGCCTTGATGTCCGCATCGGAAATGGCCGGGTTCGCGGGCATGGGCAAAGGGCCGTAAACCCCCTTGCTGCCTTGACGGATATGCCCGGCAATCACTTCAGCGTTGGCTGGATCATCCTTGCGCATGGCTGCAATATCCTTGTACGCGGGACCGACTACTTTTCTGTCTACGGTGTGACAGGACAGACAAGCATTTCTGGTCAGCACATCCTTGACCGAGTCAAAGCTGGCCTCGGCCGCCTGGGCACTGAAACCGGCACTGAACAAGGCCGTACAGACCAGTAGCTGCTTCAAGCTCATGAGGGGGATCTCCTAAGTAAAACGGGCGCAAGAAACGGGAGTGTGGAGTGGGTGCTGCGCTTGCATTTTTCCGCACATAAACGGGACGATATGGCATCCACATCGTGATCATACGGTTATGATAGAACAGCCTTTCACAAATAGCGGTGGGTCTTGATGCTGATCAAGCTGGTCCGCGCGCTTATTCTGTAATGTCCTAGTAGAAGTTAGTGCTTCATACTTAAACAGTTCACACACTACAAGAGGTCTTCATGCTTAATGTTCTCGTTCCTGTCGATGGGTCTGATGCTTCCACACGTGCTTTGAAAACAGCGGTTGACATCCTAACGGGCAAACCAGAAGCCACTTTGCACGTGCTGGCTGTTCCTACACCGATCGTGTCGGGCAACGTCAAACGCTTTTTCTCGGATGATGTGCTACAGGCTTACTACCAAGATGAAGGCAGCAATGCGCTCTTGCCTGCTCGTTCCGTGCTGGCCGGTTCTCCCCTGAAAATCAAGGAAAGCATTATTGCCGGTAATGCTGCCCAAACGATCAAAGACTATGTAGAGAAGAACCAGATCGATCACATTGTGATGGGTACGCGCGGCCTGAGCGCCCTGCCCGGCCTGGTTCTGGGTTCGGTCACGACCAAGGTGCTGAGCCTGGTGAATGTGCCAGTAACCTTGATCAAGTAATTGAGCTGACTGTTCAGTCTGTACAGGCCGTCCTTGAGACGGCCTTTTTTAAGGGCTCAAGGCTTGGGCTGAATGCGCAGTAGCTGGCCGTTGCTGTCGTCGGTCAGCACATAGATATCGCCGTCTGGCCCAACACGCACATCCCGGATGCGCTGTTTCAAGTCTTGCAGCAAGCGCTCTTCTCCGACGATATGGCCGTCCTCTTCGTCAAATTGCAGACGAATCAAGGCTTGTTCTTTCAAGGCTCCCACAAACAGGCTGTGCTGCCAGTCCGGGACGCGTTCGTCGTTATAGAAAGCCATGCCGCTGATCGCGGGCGAGACTGACCAGTAGTGCAAGGGTTCAATCAGGCCCTCTATCGGTGTGGAACTGGCGTTGGGAATGGGTTTGCCGTCATAGCCTTGCCCCTCGGTACGCAAGGGCCAGCCATAATTGACACCTGATTGAATTCGGTTCAGTTCATCGCCGCCTTGCGGACCATGTTCAGCCACCCACAGTTCATTCGTCCAGGGATTCCAGGCCATGCCCTGCGGATTACGATGGCCGTAGCTCCAGATTTCCGCCCTGGCACCGCGTAGGCTGCGAAAGGGGTTGTCGCGTGGGACCATGCCATCCGGACGGATACGCACGACTTTGCCTTGCAGATGATCCAGTTGCTGGGCGGTCGGGGGCTGGTTGTTCTCGCCCAGGGCGATGTATAGATCTCGTCCACCCGGATCAAAGGCCATGCGCACGCCATAGTGCTGTCCGGTGGACAAGGCGGGTTCCTGGCGGAAAATCGGGCGGAAGGCATCGATGCGTTTCAGGTCTGAGGACAGCACGCCATAACCGACAGTGGTGGCGGAGTGTTGCTTATCGCGTCGCTCGGCATAAGCCAGATAAATCCGGCGGCTACGGAAAAAATCCGGGGCCAGAGCCACATCCAGCAACCCACCTTGCGCTTGCGCGTGGACTTTAGGAACCCCGGCAATCGGTTCAGACAGGCCGTTTTCCTGGGTCCAAACCCGCAGGCGGCCAGGGCGTTCAGTGATCAGAATTCCGGCATTGTTGGGCAGGAAAGCCAGGGCCCAAGGGTGCTCCAGCCCGCTGGCCAGGGTCTCGACCGACACAGCCGGTCCGCTGATGGCAGGAACAGGTTCAGATTGTGCCTGAGCGGATAGCGGGGCAAGGGCTGCAGCCAGGCCCAATACGGTGGCTGCCAATGCAGAGGACAAGCTGAAGGTTTTCTTTATACGCATAAGGCAGTGAAAGACGGATAGCTGGGATGAGACACTCCCCTACTCTTTCATAGGGACAAAGAACCACGCTGTTGATGTATTCGCCCCAGTGAAGGGGCGAATACGGTCAAGCATAGCCCAGGTAAAGGCTTAGCCTGGGTGGGTCATATCCAGTGGCACAATCCACTGATCGTATTGCTCGTTCGTCAGATAGCCGGATTTCAGGGCGGACTCACGCAGGGTCAGGCCTTCTTTGTGGGCGGTCTTGGCGATGTAGGCGGCCTTGTCGTAACCGATATGGCGGTTCAAGGCAGTCACCAGCATCAGGTTCTGGTCCAGATTATGCTGGATTTTTTCCATGACAGGTTCCAGACCCTGGGCGCAATGCTCGTCAAAAGCCAGGCATGCGTCGCTGATCAGGGCAATGCTTTCCAGCACATTGTGCACCATCACAGGCTTGTAGACGTTCAGCTGGAAATTGCCTTGGCTGCCAGCAAAGCCCACCGCCGCGTCATTACCGTAGACTTGCACGGCCACCATGGTCAGCGCTTCGCACTGAGTAGGGTTGACCTTGCCGGGCATGATGGAGGAACCGGGCTCGTTCTCGGGGATTTGCAGTTCGCCAATCCCGCAGCGAGGGCCGCTGGCTAGCCAGCGCACGTCGTTAGCCATCTTCATCAAGGCGCCGGCCAGGGTACGCAGGGAGGCGGACAGGTTCACCAGCGCATCGTGGGCCGACAGCGCAAAGAACTTGTTCTCGGCAGCCTGGAATGGCAGGCCTGTGATCTTGGCAATATGGGCGGCTGTGCGCTCGCCAAACTGCGGATGGGCGTTCAGACCCGTACCCACGGCGGTGCCGCCGATAGCCAGTTGATAGATGCCGTCCAGCGCCTTGTCCACGGTTTGCAGGCCGAAATCAATCTGCGCAACCCAGGCACCAATTTCCTGGCCCAGTGTGATGGGCGTGGCATCTTGCAAGTGGGTGCGGCCGGTTTTCACAATGCTGTTGAATTGCTTGGCTTTGGCGGCCAGGGTGTCGCGCAGCAGGCCTACGTCTTTGCGCAGGCGGCGCTGACATTCCAGGCCCACAGCGATGTACATGGCGGTGGGAAAGGTATCGTTGGAGGATTGGCCGCGGTTCACGTGGTCATTCGGGTGGACGGGCTTTTTGCTGCCCTTCTCGCCACCGGCCAGTTCAATGGCGCGGTTGGAGATCACCTCGTTCACGTTCATATTGCTTTGCGTGCCAGAGCCGGTCTGGAAAACGACTAGCGGGAATTCGGTGTCCCACTGGCCTGCAATCACTTCATCAGCCGCTTTGACAATCAGCTGGGCCAGTTCGTCGGGCAACTCGCCCAGTTCCTGGTTGGCCAGGGCCGTGGATTTTTTCAGGATGCCCAGCGACTCGATCATGCTGCGGCCCCACTGGAAGCGGTCGCGGCCAATCGGGAAGTTCTGGATCGAGCGCTGTGTCTGCGCGCCCCAATAGTGGTCGGCGGGAACCTCAATGGTTCCCATGGAATCCTGTTCAATACGTGTCGTACTCATCATGGCTCCTGTAAGAATTCGGAAGACAGTTCAATGTGAAAATGGGGTGTTCACGGCTGGCGCAAGAAGCGCGCAGCCCACACACAGGCAATATCAAGCATGCGGTTGGAAAACCCCCATTCGTTATCAAACCAGACCAGCATATTGACCAGCCCGTCCCCGTTGGTGCGGGTTTGCGAGCCGTCCACCACGGCCGAGTGCGGGTTGTGATTGAAGTCGATCGAGGCGTGGGCCTGATCGGAGTAGTCCAGAATCCCCGGCCATTGCTGGGCCGCCTTCTGGAACAACTGGTTGATTTCGTCCCGGCTGGTGTCGCGCTCCAGATTGACCATCAGATCAATGGCTGACACGTTCAAGATGGGCACGCGGATCGACTTGGCCTGGACCTTGCCTTTTAGTTGCGGCAAAAGGCGCTCTACCCCCGTGGCCAGCCCGGTAGAAACCGGAATCATGGACTGCAAGGCGGAACGGGTACGGGCCAGATCGCTGCTGTGGTAGCCGTCGATCATGGGCTGATCGTTCATTACCGAGTGCAGCGTGCTTAAAAAGGCGTGGCGTATGCCAAAGGTTTTATCCAGCTCGGCCAGAATCGGGATGATGGCATTGGTGGTGCAGGAAGCGTTGGAGACAATCAACTCGTCGCCTTGCAACTGCTCGTGGTTAATGCCCAATACGGCGGTGAAATCCACATCCTGAGCGCTATTACCCGGGTTGGAGACCAGCACACGCGGGCAACCGGCGTCCAGAAATTGTTGTAACTGCGCGCGGCTGCCAAAGGCACCACTGCATTCGATCAGCATGTCCAGGTTCAGCGCCGCCCAGTCTATGGCGTTGGGGTCGGTTTCATGCAGCACCCGAATGGCTTTGCCCGCCACAATCAGCTCGTGTTCGTTGTGCTCTACCTGGGCCGGAAACACGCCATGGGTCGAGTCAAAGCGCGTCAGGTAGGCCATGGTGGCAATTGTGGCGGGCTCGTTGATGACGACGACATCGAACTCCTGGCGTCGTGGGGACTCGTAAATGGCGCGCAACAGGCAACGACCGATGCGGCCATAGCCATTGATCGCGATGCGGATGGGACGAGGTAGCGGCATGATCTGGAAAAATCAGAAAGTAATGGAGAATCCGCCGTCTACAACCACGATATGGCCATTGACATAGGAAGCAGCCGGAGAGGCCAGAAACACAGCAGCAGCGCGGATTTCATCCGGTTGGGCCCAGCGCCCCAAGGGATTGCGGCCTACCACCAGGGGGCCTTTGACCGGATCCTGGGCCAGCGCCGCATTGCTTTCCGTGGCAAAGGTGCCGGGGGCGATGCCGTTGCTGGTAATGCCCTGCCCGCCAAATTCTACTGCCAGTGCACGTACCATACCGGCCAGTCCCTGCTTGGCGACGGGGTAAATGGCGTCGCCCGGACGAGCCAGCGGGCCTGCAATGGAGGTCAAGGTCACAATACGGCCTTGGCGGGTTTGAGCTTTCAGCATGGCCTGGGCCGCATATTTGGAAAGTTTCAGCGTGGCCAGCAGGTCTACCTGCAGCAGGTGCTCAATATCGTCCCAATCGGCATCCTGCAAGCGGCTGCGTAGTCGCACGCCCACATTGTTCACCAGAATATCGGGAGTGCCGACGCGCTGGCACAGGGCTTGATAGGAATCTGGCAAGGAGTCCAGATCGGCCAGATCGTGCTCCCAGGTATCGACCTGGGCACCAGCGGCGTTCAATTCCTCGGCAAGCGGCAGGAGTTTGCTGGCGTTGCGGCCATGCAGAATCACATGGGCGCCATGGGCGGCGTAGGCACGGGCGATTTCCAGGCCCAGACCGGCGGACGAGCCGGTCACCAGAGCGTAGCGGCCGGCCAGGGAGAAATTGGCTTGATAGGAGCTTAAATCAGTCATTGTCTACAGCGTATGGCGTGCTTCGCCACGGTGGAAAGCCGCAATGTTTTCGATCAGCTGGTTTGCCAGGGCTTGCATGGCTTCCTGACTGGCCCAGCCTATGTGCGGCGTCAAAATGTAATTGGGTAAGTCTAACAAGCGCATCAGGATATGGTCAGCAGGCGGCGGCTCGGGCGTGCATACATCAATGCCTGCGCCACCCAGCCAGCCTTGCCGCAAGGCGTGCTCCAGTGCCTGATTGTCGATCAGCCCGCCACGGGCGGTATTGATCAGCAAGGGACGGCGTGGAGCCATGCGCTCGAGTTCGGCCATGCCCAGCATGTTTTGCGTTTCTGCAGTCAGGGGGCAATGCAGGGAGAGAATGTCGGCTTGTTCCAGCACTTGTTCAAAGGGCAAGCGGTCGTCCGCATTGCTGACGATGGTCTGGCCACGGCGCTGGGCAAAGATGACCTTCATGCCCAGGGCGCGGCCCATGGAGGCAACGGCTTGCCCCAAGGAGCCCGAACCAATCAGCCCCAGGGTGGAGCCGGCCAGATCGCGGATAGGATAGTCGAAGTAACAGAACTGCTGGGCTTCCTGCCAACGGCCTTCCTTGACGGACTGGCGATAGGCGCAGATATTGCGACGCAAGGCAAAGATCAGCGCAAAAACGTGCTCCGGAACACTACGCACGGCGTAGTCGCGGATATTGCTGACCACAATCTGGCGTTCGCGGGCGGCATCCAGGTCGATATTGTCGCTACCGGTGGCGGCCAGTGCGATCATTTTCAAATTGGGCGCAGCCTGCAAATGCTCGCGTCGCAGCGCCACTTTATTGCTGATGACAATCTCGGCATCCGCAATACGTTCGGCTACTTGATCGGGCGCCGTACGTCCGTAAACTTGCAGTTCATGCTTAAAGGGAACCTGTGGCAGCGCTACGCTGTCTGAGAGTGTTTCCCTATCCAGAAAAACGATACGAGTCAAAGAAGTCATGCCTGTCCTTGTCCTGAGCTGTCCTTGGCATTCTGTCCCTATTTTCAGAGGGTTCTTACCTTTTCCGGGGACCACGATCCGATATAGTAATGGGATTGATGCGGGCTTGTCCTTGGTCTCACCCTCATAACCCTGTTTTATAGGTTATTGCTTATGCTCTTGTCCCTCTTGCTCTCTTTGGGCGCTCACGCCCTGATACCGGATAACGTCGCTAGCACAACTCCCCCACTGTACGACATTCGGGATTTTTTCCAGAATCCCAAACGCAGCGGTTTCCGGATTTCGGACCAGGGGCGCATGATCGGCTTTATGGAGCCCGTCAAAATTGACGGCAACCCAGCCCGTCAGAATATCTTTGTGCAAGAGTTGAAAGGCAGTGAACCGATAGGTGAGCCCCGTCGTGTTACCGCCGAACACCAGCGCGATATTGCCGAATACTTCTGGAAAGGCGACGAGACTGTTATCTACGCCAAAGATGTCAATGGCGACGAGAACTATCACGTGCTGGCTGTGAACGTGATCACGGGCAAAGTCACCGATTTGACACCATTGGAAGGTGTGCGCGCCGGTGTGCAGGACGATTTGCCGGACGATCCGGAGCATATTCTGGTATCGCACAACGGGCGCAACCCGGAGGTGTTTGATGTCTACAAGGTGAATGTCCTGACCGGCGAAAGCACCCTGGCTGCCGAGAACCCCGGTGATGTGCTGGGCTGGAGCACGGACCATCAAGGACGTGTGCGTCTGGCGATTTCGATCTCCGGCGTAGATTCCGAACTGCGTTACCGTGACAGTGAATCCGAGCCCTTCCGCAGCATTTTGCAAACGGACTTCCGCACCGACGTCAGCCCCCTTTTCTTCCACGCCGACAATCAGCGCTTTTACGCCTTGAGTAATCGCGGTCGTGACACTCTGGCTTTGGTCTTGATTGACCCCGCCAAGCCGGACGAGGAAGAAAAAATCTATGAATTGCCCAGCCACGATCTGATGGGGGCTGGCTATTCCCGCTTGCGTCAGGTGCTGACGTCGGTGGATTACTACACCGACAAGCCTGGTCAGCATTTCTTTGACGAGCATAGCGAGAAGATCCACGCGGCAATTGCGCGCCAATTGCCGGGCTACGAGATCAGCATCCAGTCCATGACGCGCGATGAAAAGAAGATGATTGTGGCCAGCTACAGCGACCGCAATCCAGGCTCACGCTATCTTTACGACGTGGACAGCAACAGCCTGCACAAGCTGGCTGTGATCAATAGCGCCTTGCCAGAAAGCGACATGGCGGTCATGCACCCCATCGAATTTACGGCGCGCGATGGCATGAAGATCCACGGCTATCTGAGCCTGCCACTGGGCATACCAAGCCGTAATCTACCCGTCGTGATCAATCCGCACGGTGGCCCTTGGGCGCGTGACTACTGGGGCTTTAACCCCGAAGTGCAGTTCCTCGCCAACCGTGGCTACGCTGTCTTGCAGATCAACTTCCGCAGCTCAACGGGTTATGGTCGCAAGTTCTGGGAAGCGGGCTTCAAGCAATGGGGTCTGAGCATGCAGGACGACATTACTGATGGCGTTCAGTGGCTGATCGATCAAAAGATTGCCGACCCCAAGCGCATTGCCATTTACGGTGCCAGCTACGGGGGTTACGCGACCTTGGCCGGGATCGTCAAAACCCCGGACTTGTACGCTGCGGCGGTGGATTATGTGGGTGTATCCAACTTGCTGACGTTCATGAACACGATTCCCCCGTACTGGAAGCCTCTGCTGGTGAAAATGCATGCCATGGTGGGCGATCCGGAGAAGGACAAGGAGTTGCTAGAAGCTAACTCCCCCGTTTTGCACGCCGACAAGATCCGCACACCGCTATTTATTGCCCAGGGCGCACATGACCCGCGGGTGAACAAGGCAGAAAGCGATCAGATGGTCGATGCTTTGAAGGCGCGTGGTGTGGATGTGGAATACATGGTCAAGGATAATGAAGGCCACGGTTTTCACAACGACGAGAACAAGTTCGAGTTTTACGAGCGCATGGAACGCTTCCTGGCGCGACATTTGCAGCCTTAATTGTTTTGGAGTGGCGCGACAAGCTCGCGCCATTTTTGTTTATCGCACTTTTAGAAAGAGAACTTATGAAACTGTATTACATGACTGGTGCTTGTCCTTTGGTGACCCGCATTGCATTGGAGTGGATAGGCAAGCCGTTTGAATCCCAGCGCGTCAGCCGCGACGAGCTGCAACAAGAAGAATTCCTGAAACTGAACCCCAACGGCGCTGTGCCGGTTCTGGTGGACGGTGATCTGGTCCTGACTCAAAGCATCGCCATTCTGGAATACCTGAACGAGAAGAACCCGCAGGCCAATTTGATTGGCAGCACCATCGAACAACGCTTTGAAGCGCGCCGCTGGCTTGCTTTCCTGAACGCCGAAGTTCACCGCAACGTGGCCGTGGTGTTCGGTGTGCATCGCTACGCTGATCAGGAAGCGACCCAGGCCGAGGTCAAAGCCAAGACCGCTGCTTTGCTGACCAAGCAGCTGGGCGTGATTGACAAGCACTTGGAAGGCAAAGAAACCCTGTCGGGCTCCTTGTCTGTGGCTGATGCTTACCTGTACGTGGTGTTGCGCTGGGCTAGCCTGATGAAGCTGGACCTGTCGGGTATGAAGAGCCTGAACGCTTTCTTTGCTCGTATGGAGCAGAACGACGGTGTGAAGGCGGCCTTGCGTGGTGAGGGTTTGTTGAAGGATTAAGCCGTATCACGGCTAGCGATACAAGCTTTCAGGGGATGAGACAGTGGTAGCCCACTGACATTTGAGGCAAGATTAGCGACAAATGAATATGGCCGTTAGCTTAGTTGCCTGTGCTCTTGTCCTGACGCATATGCCGAATAAAAAAACCTGAATCCAGCGCAAGCTGGGATTCAGGTTTTTTTTAGCGCATAAATTCAAGCGGTACTTGAAAGATACGTCCTGCTGTACAACTTCAAGGCTGTATAAGCTGGCTTTTAAGCCCCCAAATACGCCTTCCGAATATCCGGATTCGCCAGCAGATTGGCGCCGGTATCCTGCATCACTACTTTCCCGGTCTCCAGCACATAGCCACGGTCTGCAACTTGCAGGGCCTTGTTGGCGTTCTGCTCCACCAGGAATACCGTTACGCCTTCATCGCGAATGGTGCGGATGATGTCAAAAATCTGCGCAATGATCAGCGGGGCCAGGCCCAGCGTAGGTTCGTCCAGCAGCAGCAAGGACGGCTTGCTCATCAGTGCGCGGCCGATGGCCAGCATTTGCTGCTCGCCACCTGACATGGTTCCAGCACGCTGCGCAGAGCGCTCTTTCAGACGGGGGAACAGTTTGTAGACGTGCTCCTCCCCTTCTTCGATCTCGCTGCGGTTCAGAAAGAAACCGCCCATCTTCAGGTTTTCCGACACGGTCAGGTCTGGAAAGACGCGACGGCCTTCGGGAGAGATGGCGATGCCTTTGCGCATGATGCGATGCGTGTCGGCTTGGGTGATGTCCTCGCCCATGAAGCTGATGCTGCCCGAGCTGGCTCGGGGCGAGCCGCATACGGTCATGAGCAAGGTAGTTTTGCCAGCGCCGTTCGCGCCAATCAGGGTGACGATCTCGCCCTGATTCACGTCCACGCTAACTTGATCCAGCGCCTGAATAGCGCCGTAATGGGTAGATACGGAGTCCAGCTTCAGCACTTATTCTTCCCCCAGATAGGCTTTGATGACGCGCGGATCATTGCGCACTTCTTCAGGCAGGCCGGTGGCAATGGGTTTGCCATATTCCATTACCAGGATCCGGTCTGATACGCCCATAACCAGGCTCATATCGTGCTCGATCAGCAGGACGGCGACGCCAAATTCGCGGCGCAGTTGGTCGATCAGTGCTTGAAGGTCGCGTTTCTCTTGGGGATTCAGGCCCGCTGCAGGCTCGTCCAGCATCAGCAAGCGAGGCTGGGTGATCATGCAACGTGCAATTTCCAGGCGGCGCTGGTGGCCGTAAGCCAGGTTGCCCGCTTCACGGTTGGCCAGGTCAGTCAGGCCCATGAAGTCTAGCCAAGTGACTGCGCGTTCTTTGGCCTCTTTTTCAGATTGCTTGTAGCGCGACAGGTTCAGCAGGCCGGACAGAAAGCCGGCCTTGAGCTGGCTGTGCTGGGCGACCAGCAGATTTTCCAGCACGGTCAGTTTCTTGAACAAGCGCACGTTCTGGAAGGTACGCACCAGGCCTTTTTGTGCCACCTTGTGGCTGGACAGGCCGTGAATGGGCTGGTCTTCCAGGGTGACAGAACCGGAAGTGGGCTTGTAAAAGCCGCCTACGCAGTTAAATACCGTGGTTTTACCGGCGCCATTGGGGCCAATGATGGCAAAGACTTCATCTTTAGCTACATCGAAGCTGACGGAATCCACCGCCAGCAAGCCACCAAAACGCATCGACAGGTCTGATACTTGGAGTAATGGGCTCATGTACGCAACTCCACATGAGGACGTTGCACAGGCAGCAAGCCCTGTGGACGCCAAACCATCATGGCCACCATGACCAGACCAAAAATCAACATCCGATACTCCGCGAACTCTCGGGCCAATTCAGGGACCACTGTCAGCACAATGGCCGCCAGAATGACGCCGATTTGTGAACCCATACCACCCAGCACCACGATGGCCAGGATCAAGGCGGATTCAATAAAGGTGAAGGACTCTGGGTTGACCAGACCCTGACGGGCGGCAAAGAAAGCACCACCAAAACCGGCAAACATGGCACCCATGGTAAAGGCGGACAGTTTGATGGTGGTGGGGTTCAGACCCAGCGAACGGCAAGCAATCTCGTCCTCGCGCAGGGCTTCCCAGGCGCGGCCAATAGGCATGCGCACCACACGGCTGGAGACCAGCAAGGTGATCAGGGCCAAAGCCAGGGCCATCAAGTACAGATACACGACCACGTCCTGGTTGCTGAAAGTCCAGCCCATCAGGTCGTGGAAGGTGGTCTGCCCTTCTGGCGCGCGGCGTGCCATGGGGAAACCGAATACGGTTGGCTTGGGGATACCGGAGATGCCATCCGGGCCGCCGGTCAGGTCATACATATTGATGAGCAAGAGGCGAATGATTTCACCAAAACCCAGGGTGACGATAGCCAGATAGTCGCCACGCAAACGCAGCACGGGGAAACCCAGCAGGAAGCCAAACAGGGCTGCCATACCACCGGCTAGTGGCAGCGCTTCCCAGAAGCCCCAGCCTGCGTAGTGATAGAGCAAGGCGTAGGTGTAGGCACCCACGGCGTAAAAGCCCACAAAACCCAGGTCCAGCAGGCCGGCAAAGCCCACCACAATGTTCAGCCCCAGACCCAGCATGATGTAGATCAGCACCAGAGTGGCGATGTCCACCTGGGCACGGCCACCAAAAAAGGGCCAGACCACGGCACAAGCGATCACGATGTACAGCAGGATCTTCTTGTGCTGCATGCTCAGTTTGGGCAGCGTCCAGCGGCTTTCACGTATCTTGGTGCGATTGACGTTAGGACGGATCAGCTGGACCACAAAGACCAGTGCCATACCGATCAGAATGATCTGCCAATCGCTTTCCAGATGGGTGTTCATCCCGGCGCGCACAATTTGCAGGCCAAAGACGGGAGCCACAATAATGCCTGCCAAGACAGCGGCGATAAATGCATTGCTAAAGCGGTTCATCATCAGACTTTCTCCACCTCGGGTTTACCCAGCAGGCCCGTTGGGCGGAACAGCAGGATAAAGACCAACAGTAAAAAGGCCACGATGTCCTTGTACTGCGATGAAATAAAGGCAGCGGCAAAGGTTTCTGCCAGACCCAGCAAGACACCGCCCAGCATGGCGCCAGGGATGCTGCCAATACCGCCCAGCACGGCGGCCGTAAAGGCCTTGATGCCGGCGATAAAGCCAATGAAGGGGTTCAGCTTGCCAATGGCGGTAGCAATCAGCACACCGCCCACGGCAGCCAGCATGGCGCCGATGACAAAGGTGAAGGAGATGATTTTATTGGTGTCGATACCCAGCAGATTGGCCATGCGCAAGTCTTGTGAACATGCACGCGAGGCGCGACCCAGACGCGAGTACTTGATGTAGAGGCTGAGCATGATCATCAGCACCACGGTCACGACAATGATCATGACGCGTGAGTAAGGCGCCGTGACGGTAAAGCCGTCTGCGCCCAGGCTGAACTGAAAGGAGCCGGACAGCAAGGTGGGCACTGCCATATCGCGTGCGCCTTGGCCCAGGGCAACCCAGTTCTGCAAGAAAATGGACATACCAATGGCCGAGATCAGCGGGACCAGCCGAGGGCTGCCACGCAGCGGCGCATAGGCAACTTTTTCAATCGCATAGCCGTAAACAGCAGTTACCAGGATGGCAACCAGCAACATGATAAGAATGATCAGCCAGATGGGCAGACCCGAGCCTACGCCAATCGCAGTCAGGGTTACCAGCCCGACATAGGCACCGATCATGTAGATCTCGCCGTGGGCAAAGTTAATCATTCCGATAATGCCATAGACCATTGTGTAGCCGATGGCGATCAGTGCATAAATAGCGCCCAAGGATAATCCATTGAACAGCTGCTGCACGATCTGAGGGAGTAAATCAGACATGCTTGTTTTTTTCCGTTGAGTCCGTCGTTTTGTTTTGAGGCTTTGTGGGCATCCAAAAGCAATGCCCCCGTTTTTCGTAGAGAGCGGGGGCACATCATCCAGTCTTATTTCTCAACTAGATCAAAGTTACCTTCTTTATCCCACTTGAAAACGGCAAATTCGAAATGCTTCAAATCACCCTTGGCGTCGTATTCTACCTTGCCAATGGCGGTATTGAACGCATTTGCGTGCATGTAGTCGGCTCCCTTGGCCGAATCTTCACCAACCGCGTTGATGGTGTCGGCAATAATTTGCACGGCCGCGTAAGCCGGGAAGGTAAAGGCCCCGTTAGGATTGCGCTTGTATTTGCTGAAGTTTTCCATCACATCCTTGTTGGCCGGCATCTTGGTGAAGTCGGTTGGCAAGGTCACCAGCAAGCCTTCCACGGCTGGACCGGCAATGGCGACCAGGTCACGGTTGGCCACGCCTTCCGGACCCATGAAGGTGTTGGTCATGCCTTGCTCGCGAGCCTGTCGCAGCAGCAGGCCCAGCTCGGCATGGTAACCACCGAAATAAATCAGATCGGGGTTCACGCCCTTGAGTTTGGTGATCACGGCCGAATAATCGCTGTCACCGACGTTGATACCCTCATACATGACAATGTTCATGTTCTTTTTCTTCAGGGCATCGCGCACTTGTGTGGCCACGCCCGAGCCGTAGGTCTGCTTGTCATGCAGCACGGCAATGGTCTTGGGTTTCAGAACATCGGCAATGTAATCGGCCGCGAACGGACCTTGCTGGTCGTCACGCCCAATAGTGCGGAAAAAGTAATGGGGCTTGATGGTGTCGGTCACCAGGGGCGAGGTGGCGCCGGGAGTAATGGCCACAATGCCTTCCTGCTCGTAAATGTTAACGGCAGGCACGGTGGTACCTGAGCAAGCATGAGCCACTGCGAATTTCGCACCGGAGTTCACCACGCGGTTGGCCGCCGGCACGGCCTGCTTGGGTTCGCATGCATCGTCAATCAGGACGGCTTCCAGCTGTTTGCCTTTGACACCCCCGGCTGCGTTAATCGCGTCAATCGCGGTCAAGGCTCCGGCCTGGATCTGGTCACCGTACTGGGTGGATGGGCCGGTCATGGGTTGAGGAATACCAATTTTGATGGTCTCTGCCGCATAGGCGGTGCTCATGGCCATTACGGTGGCCAAAGCGGTCAGAGCGGGGGTAAAGCGTCGAGTAAAGGTCATAGCAACTGTCTCCCGAGGCCGGGGTCTACCGGCATTGCTTTTTAGAAAGTGCTTGTTCTGGAGCTTGGGTTTACATTGTTCTGCACCAGGGGAACCCATTTTGGGGGAGCCGCCTAAAACTTGTCACTTCGTATAAGCCCTAGCGCCCGGCCAATTCATTTTTAAAATAACGCGGCATGGTTAACAGGGTGTTTCCAAAAACCGCCCGCATACTAAAAGCCTTATTCATAAAAGAAAAGAGGAGTTCCCTTGGAAACTCCCCTGCTCTGTTTTTTTACTGCTTTTCTATTGCGCCATATCAATTTTTAGCGATGCTATAGGGACTAATCCCGGTGTCAGGAGAACTCCTTGGCCAGTTCACCGGCCCGTACTTTGGCGGCATTGACGGCTTTTTGCACCAGAGGTGTAAAACCGCCTTCATTAAAGATATTCAAAGCGGCTGCCGTTGTACCCCCTTTGGATGTAACGCGCTCGCGCAAGACTGAAGGCTCTTCTGGCGACAGGGTGGCCAGTTGGGTGGCGCCGTGCAAGGTGGCCAGCGACAACTGACGGGCTTGTTCAGGGGACAAACCTTGTTCAATACCGGCTTTGATCAAGGCTTCGATGAACAAAAACACGTAAGCTGGACCGCTGCCCGATACCGCCGTGACGGCATCAATGGCGGCATCGTTTTCAACCCAGACCACTTCCCCAACGGATTTCAACAATTGCTGCGCAATGGCTTTATCGCTTTCATCCACTTGTTCAAGGGCCATCAGGCCGGTAATGCCACAGCCGATAAAGGCCGGGGTATTGGGCATGCAGCGGATCACACGTTGGTACGGCTTGCCGGGTTCGCCCAGCCAGTCTGCCAGGGCGGTTGCTGGAATGCCAGCAGCCACGCTGATCACCAGGGTGTCCTCTTGCAGATAGGGTTTGCAGGCCAGCACGGTTTCTTTCATGACCTGGGGCTTGACGGCAAAAACCCAGATACGCTGCTTGGACAAGGCCGGGCCGGGTTCATACGCGGTTTGTACACCTTGCTGGGCCCACGACTCCAGGGCTGGCGGGTAAATATCAATCGCTAAAACGTCCGAGCCGCCGCAGCGTTTCCCAATCAAACCGGCAGCCAGGGCACTGGCCATATTGCCCGCGCCAATAAACGCCAGCTTAAAAGAGGTATCGTGTGGATTCATCATCGCTCCCATTAAAAATCTGTCCTCTGACACGTTTTCTTAGCGTTTGAGGGTAAGTAGTCATTGCTTATATGGCGCTCCCATGGATACATTCACGAGAGCGTCATAAACAAGTCATAAGCTTGAGTTTTAAAACCTGCTACACCTTAGCGGCACCTTTTATACAGGAGAAAGCCTGATGCGAACAAAACTATTTGCTCTGTCTCTAGCCGGTCTGATTGCTTCTATCGGCACTGCGCAAGCGGCCACAGAAATTCAGTTCTGGCATTCAATGGAAAGAGCCTTGGGCGAACGGGTTAATGCATTAGTTAAAGACTTTAACGCATCTCAGTCGGACTACCAGGTTAAAGCCTCGTATAAAGGCAACTATGGCGAGTCCATGAACGCCGGTGTCGCCGCTTTCCGTGCCGGCAATGCCCCCGATATTCTCCAAGTATTCGAGGTGGGTACCGCCACCATGATGGCGGCCAAGGGCGCTATCCAGCCTGTGCAGGAAATGTCGGAGAAAGTGGGCAAGCCCATCAATCCTGGTGATTTTCTGGGTGCGGTTGCCGGTTACTACTCTTCCAACGAAGGCAAGCTGATTTCCATGCCTTTTAACAGCTCCACCCCGGTGCTGTACTACAACAAGGACGCCTTCAAGAAGGCCGGTCTGGATGCCGAGAAACCACCCAAGACCTGGCAGGAACTGCACGAAGCCGCCAAGAAGCTGCGTGAGTCCGGCCAAGAGTGTGGTTACACCTCTTCCTGGCCCTCGTGGATTTTGCTGGAGAACTTTGCCGCCTGGCACAACATCCCCTTTGCCAGCGAGAACAACGGCTTTGGCGGCCCCAGCGCTCGCCTGCAGCTGGATAACCCACTGTTCCTGAAGCACATGACTTTCCTGGCAAATATGTCCAAGGATGGTTCCTTCTCCTACGGCGGTCGTGGTGATACGGCCAACGCCCTGTTTACCAGCGGCAAGTGCGGCATGTTTACCGGCTCCAGCGGTAACCGCGCCAACATCATCAAAACCGGCGAATTTGAATTTGGCACCAGCAGCCTGCCCTACTACAGCGATGTACAAGGCGCGCCTCAGAACTCCATTATTGGTGGCGCTTCCCTGTGGGTTTTTGCCAAGAAGTCCGATGATGTCTACAAGGGCGTGACTGAATTCTTCCACTTCATCTCCAGCCCTGAGCAAGCCGCCGCCTGGCACCAGGACACCGGTTATGTGCCTGTGACCAAAGCGGGCTTTGAAAAGACCAAGGACTCCGATTTCTACGCCAAGAACGTGGGCGCAGATGTTGCCGTCAAACAGCTGGACGCCAGCACTACCGAGAACTCGCGTGGCATTCGTCTGGGTTCCTTGCCACAGATTCGTGACATCGAAGACGGTGTGATGGAGCAGATTTTTGCCGGCAAAGTCACCCCTGAAGAAGGTTTGAAAGCCATGCAAAGCCGTGGCAATGAACTGTTGGAGCGCTTTGAAAAGAGCGTGAAGTAAGCCGGACCCGCCTTGGGCGGGTGGTTTACAATCCAGCGTATGAGTGTGTGCGGACGGTGTCCTGTCTTGGCTTCAAGCCAGTAAGCTGTCACCCTATCGTCCAAGCCACTCATACGCTTTTCGTTTCACTTGAAGTCTGTCACCCTGATGGTGGCGCTCCCTTCCCATTGCGCGCAAACCTATGGAAAAACGTGTCGTCTTTCGTCATAAGACACTGCCCTATTTGCTACTTGCTCCGCAGCTAGCCATTACTCTGATCTTCTTTTTTCTGCCTGCCGGTCAAGCGCTGTGGCAGGCTTTTCATTTGGAAGCCCCCTTTGGCCTGTCTTCGCAGTTTGTAGGCTTGGATAACTTTGCCGAGCTGTTCAATAGTGCAGAATATATGGCCTCGTTCAAGACGACGGCGGTATTTTCGCTCGCCGTGTCGGTGTTGGGACTGGTCGTGGCTTTGGTGCTGGCCGTGATGGCGAATCGAGTAATACGGGGCGCGCTGCTGTATCGCAGCTTGCTGATCTGGCCTTATGCCGTGGCAACGGCGGTGGCCGGGGTGTTGTGGTTGTTCCTGTTCTCCCCCTCTGTAGGGATTGTGGCCGTGTTCCTGCTGGAGCATGGCATTCAGTGGAATCCACGCTTGAATGGCAATGACGCCATGTTGCTGGTGGTAATTGCTTCGGTCTGGAAGCAGATCTCCTACAACTTTCTGTTTTTCCTGGCTGGCCTGCAAGCCATCCCGCGCTCCCTGATTGAAGCGGCCGCCATGGATGGTGCCGGTCCCATGCGCCGTTTCTGGGGCATTGTGTTTCCTTTGCTGGCCCCGACGACTTTCTTCCTGCTGGTCGTGAACATTATTTATGCCTTCTTTGACACCTTCGCCATTATTGACGTGGTCAGTCAGGGCGGGCCGGGTGAAGCCACCTCGATTCTGGTTTACCGGGTCTACAACACGGGTTTCCGTGGCCTGGATATTGGTTCTTCGGCAGCCCAGTCTGTGGTGCTGATGGTGGTGGTTGTGGCGCTGACGGTGATTCAGTTCCGCTATATTGATCGCAAAGTGACGTACAGCTGATGCGCAGCAAGGAACATAGTCATGGTTGAACGACGCCCTATTCTTGATTTTTTCACGCATCTGACCCTGATCCTGGGTGTGATCGTGATTGCTCTGCCCCTGTACATCACGTTTGTGGCTTCCACCCAGACCAGCGCGGAAGTGGCCCGTGCGCCCATGTCGCTCTGGCCGGGCTCGCACATGGTAGAGAACTACATCACCGCTTTGCAGGGGACGGCCACCAACTCCCCACCAGTGGGACGCATGTTGCTGGTCAGCATGGTGATGGCGCTGGGCATCGCGGTTGGCAAGATCATTATTTCCATGCTCTCGGCCTTTGCCGTGGTGTATTTCCGCTTCCCGTTCCGCATGCTGTTTTTCTGGATGATTTTCGTCACCCTGATGCTGCCGGTGGAAGTGCGCATTATGCCCACGTACAAGGTCGTGGCGGACCTGCAGTTGCTGGACAGCTATGGGGGCCTGATCCTGCCCTTGATCGCTTCAGCAACCGCGACCTTCCTGTTTCGCCAGTTCTTTTTGACGGTGCCCGATGAATTGATCGAGGCCGCCCGTATTGATGGTGCCGGCCCGATGCGGTTTTTTAAAGATGTTCTGCTGCCCTTGTCCAAGACCAGCATTGCCGCTTTGTTTGTAATTCAGTTTATCTACGGCTGGAACCAGTATTTGTGGCCGCTGATCATTACCACCAAAGAGGATATGTACCCGATCGTGGTTGGTATCCGGCGCATGATTTCCGGTGGTGACAGCGTGACCGAGTGGAACGTGGTGATGGCCACGGCCCTTTTGGCCATGATCCCGCCTGCCCTGGTGGTGATGCTGATGCAAAAGTGGTTCGTCAAAGGTCTCATCGACTCTGAAAAGTAATTCTCTACAGGCTTTATTGAATGGCTAGCTTACGATTTGAAGGCGTCAAGAAAACCTACCCGAACGGGACGGTCGTTATTCACGGCATTGATGTGGACGTGAAGGATGGCGAGTTCGTGGTGATTGTGGGCCCCTCTGGATGCGGTAAATCGACCTTGATGCGTATGGTGGCGGGGCTGGAATCTGTCACGGCAGGTCAGGTGCTGATCGACGGCAAGGTCGTCAATGATCTGGAACCGGCTGAACGTGACATTGCCATGGTGTTCCAGAACTACGCGCTCTACCCCCATATGTCAGTCTTTGACAATATGGCGTATGGCTTGAAAATCCGTAAGTTTTCCAAGGATGAAATCAAGCAAAGGGTCAATGCCGCCGCTGCGATCTTGGAATTGGGTGCCCTGCTGGAACGCCGTCCAGGGCAACTGTCGGGGGGCCAGCGTCAGCGTGTTGCGATGGGCCGTGCGATTGTGCGTGAACCCAAGGTGTTTCTGTTTGACGAGCCCCTGTCCAATCTGGATGCCAAGCTGCGAGTGCAGATGCGTCTGGAAATTCAGAAACTGCATCGTCGCCTGAAAACCACCAGCCTGTATGTGACTCACGATCAAATTGAAGCCATGACCTTGGCCGAGCGCATGATTGTGATGAATCAGGGCATGCCTGAGCAAATCGGGACACCTGCCGAGGTATTCGAAAAGCCTGCTTCCGTTTTTGTGGCCACTTTCATTGGCTCACCGCCCATGAACTTGTTGCCAGTAGAGGTGGATGCACAAGGTCAGATCACGCAAGACAATGGCCAGCCCGTGCAGTTTGGCCCGGAAATGGTGCCCGCTGCGGTGCGTGGCCGCAAGGTGTTCCTGGGCATACGACCAGAACACATCCAGCTGCATGTGCCCGGTGTGACTACGCAGGTGGAAATGGTGGAAATTCTGGGTTCCGAGCAGTTACTGCATCTGGGTTGTGGCGACTATCGCATCATCGTGCGCTGCCCGATTGAGCAGACTCGCGAATATCCAATTCAAATTGGCGAGGCCATCCAGATTGGCTACATGCCACCCCACCCTTTGCATTGGTTCGACCGCGATACGGGTTTGCGTATCGAGGCCTGAGCAGCCTGCCTGAAGCAAGGTGCTCCAAGGCGATACATAATAAAAAACCGGCCCGAAGGCCGGTTTTTTTACGAGCAAGAATCAGGGATTACTTGCCGTAGACGGTTTTGGAACCGTCAGCGTGCCAGCTGAAGACGTCAAATTTGAAGTCGTTCAGGTCGCCCTGCTTGTTCCAGCTGATTTGACCGATAGGCGTTTTCACGCTGTTGGCGTGCAGGTAGTCGGCCACTTTGACTGGATCGTCCTCGCCAGCGCCCTTGATGCCTTCGGCAATCGCAATCGTGGCTGCGTAAGCGGAGAGCTGGAACGCGCCGCTAGGATCGCGCTTCTTGTCCTTGAAAGCCTGGACGATGGCCTGGTTGTCCGGATCTTGCGAGAAGTCCGCAGGCAAGGTCAGCAGCATGCCTTCAACGGCTTTGCCGGCAATGGCGTTAATGTCGGGGTTACCCACGCCTTCCGGTCCCATGAAGTGGACTTTCACGCCTTGCTCGGCGGCTTGACGCAGCAGCAGGCCCATTTCAGGGTGGTAGCCACCAAAGTACACGAAGTCCACGCCGGTGGATTTCAGCTTGGTGATGACGGCGGAGTAATCGCTGTCCCCCGCGTTAATGCCTTCAAACAGGGCAACTTCGGTACCGGCTTTTTGCAGTTCGGAACGAACCGAAGCGGCAATACCTTGGCCGTAGGACTGTTTGTCGTGCAGGACGGCAACTTTAGTGGGCTTGATCTGTTCCAGAATGAACTTGGCAGCGGCTGGACCTTGCTGATCGTCGCGACCAATGGTGCGCAGGATCATTTCGTAGCCTTTGCCGTCGGTAACAGCAGGTGCTGTTGCCGATGGAGTCACCATCAACACGCCTTCGTTGTTGTAGATATCGGTGGCCGCGATGGTAGCGCCCGAACAAACGTGACCGACAACATAGTGGATCTTGTCATTCACGATACGGTTGGCTGCGACGGGACCTTGCTTGGGTTCGCAGGCATCGTCAACAGTGACCAGTTCGAGCTGTTTGCCCAGAACGCCACCGGCAGCGTTGATCTGTTCGATGGCCGTATCGACGCCTTGTTTGACCATGTCACCGTATTGGGTAACCGAGCCTGTGAAAGGACCGGCCAGTGCAATACGGATGTTGTCAGCGTGAGCAGCACCGGACAAGAGCAGACCCGTTGCCAGGCTCATGGCCGCTGCAACAGGAGTGAAACGAATTTTCATAGAAAACACCTCCGTGAATATGCAGGAAAGCATACACCGATAACAGGGCTTTATGCCTGCCTGACGCCTGAATTCAGGGTTTTCTATAGGGGGAATAGGAAAGGCCACCGTTTGGTGGCCTTTTTTTATCGCTATTTGAGGGCGATAAGATGGAAATTACTGCAGCAGGCTACGCAGCATCCATGCATTTTTCTCGTGCACGTCCAGACGCTGGGTCAACAAGTCAGCGGTAGGCTGGTCGTCGGCCGAGTCGGCACGGTCAAAAGCGGTGCGTGCAGTACGAGCCAGCGCTTCGTTACCTTTGACCAGCAGTTCGATCATGGTGGTGGCATCCGGCACGGAAGCGGGCTGGGTGATGGAGGACAGCTTCTGGAATTCGGCATAGGTACCAGGGGCGTAGTGACCCAGGGCGCGGATACGCTCGGCGATGTCATCCAGGGCTTGCCACAGTTCGGTGTACTGCGTCATGAACAGCTCATGCAGAGTCTTGAACATAGGGCCGGTGACGTTCCAGTGGAAGTTGTGCGTCATCAGGTACACGGTGTAGGAGTCGGCCAGTACCTTGGACAACTCTTTAACTACAGCAGCACGGTCTGCCGTCGAAATACCGATATCAATTTTCAGAGCGCTGCTGGCGGCGCTGGCAGGAGCAGCGGGTTTGGCGGCGGCAACAGGCTTGGTCGCGGCAGGCTTGCGAGCAGCGGCTGGTTTGGCAGCTGGCTTGGCCGCAGGTTTAGCGGCCGCCTTGGCGGGAGCTTTGGCTGCGGTGGCAGGCTTTTTGGCGACGGCCTTTTTAGCGGTCACTTTTTTGGCGGGGGCCTTGGCGGCTGCCGGTTTTGGTTCAGCCTTTACATCGGCTGCAACTGCGACCTTGGTATCAGTGTTTGGGGCTTCTTCGGCCTTGCTGACCTTGGCGGTTTTACTGACTGCTTTCACGGCTTTTGCCATAGTGGACTCCTGTTGAACAGAGGGCTAAATAGGTACTGAAGCAGAATAACACGCAGTAGGTGTGCGATTTACGCTAGTTCAGGATACGGGAAATTGCTGTTGTATTCGACTTTTAAGTAGTTGACCCCAGCCAAGCCACTTTCCATGATCCCACGGGTCAAGGCGTCAATGGCCGACGTACGTGGAAAACTTTTGCGCCAGACCAAGGCAATGCGACGATCTGGAATGGGTTTTTTGAAGGGGACATAGGCCAGCAGTTCGTTGGCCTGGCCGGGGGCTGTCAGAGAGCTGGCAGGCAGGACAGTCAGACCGATGCCGGTGGCCACCATATGACGGATGGTTTCCAGTGAAGAGCCTTCAAAGGTGCGCTGTATGCCTTCACTGGAAGCTGAAAAGCGCGACAGCTCCGGGCAAACATCCAGCACTTGATCGCGGAAACAATGGCCGGCACCCAGCAGCAGCATGGTCTGATCTTTCAGCTGTTCGGGATCAATTTCCTTGCGCTTGGCCCAGGCGTGTTCATGGGGCATGGCCACCACAAAAGGCTCGTCGTACAGCTCGCGGATAACCAAGCCTGTTTCAGGCAAAGGCAGGGCCACAATGGCGCAATCAATCTCACCTTGGCGCAGCAATTCCAGCAGACGCACGGTAAAGTTTTCTTGCAATAAAAGTGGCATTTGCGGGGTCAGCTCAATCTGCTTGGGAACGAGCTTGGGCAGCAGGTACGGTGCCACGGTGTAAATAATGCCAACGCGCAAAGGGCCAGCCAAAGGATCGTGGCCCTGGCGGGCAATCTCGCGCAGGTTGGCGCCCTCTTCCAGCACTTTCTGTGCTTGGGTGACGATGCGCAGCCCAATGGGGGTAATAGCCACCTCGGGCCCGCCACGCTCGAAGATGACCACGCCTAATTCGTCTTCCAACTTCTTGATGGCCACCGACAGCGTCGGTTGGCTCACAAAGCAGGCTTCGGCAGCACGTCCAAAATGACGCTCGCGTGCTACGGCAACGATGTATTTCAGCTCGGTCAATGTCATGACAATTCCTTGTGCAAAACAGCATTAAGACCTTGGGTTAACTACGGAGTAATTCTTCCCGGCCCTTCATCCAGCGCTGTAAATGGTGGTGAGCGTGGTCTGGATAATCACGGCGAAAGGTGCTGGCCAATGTTTGGGCCTGCTCGATCAAATCTTCATCGGACTCCAGGCTGGCAAAACGCAAGCCTGCCTGCCCGGATTGGCGCATGCCCATGAACTCGCCCGGGCCGCGTTGTTCCAGGTCGCGGCGGGCAATTTCAAAGCCATCGGTGGTTTCATACATGGCGCGCAAACGCAGGCGGGCAATGGCCGACAACGGTGCCTGGTACAGCAAGACGCAAACGGATTGAATCTGTCCCCGCCCTACCCGGCCGCGTAGTTGGTGCAGTTGGGCCAGGCCGAAGCGCTCGGCGTGTTCAATAATCATTAAAGAAGCATTGGGTACGTCTACACCGACTTCAATCACGGTGGTTGCGACCAGCACGTCCAGATTGCCGCTACGGAACGCTTCCATGACGTCCGCTTTTTCCGTTGAGGACAAGCGGCCATGAATCAGGCCTACCCGCAAGGGGGCCAAGGCTTGTTCCAGAGCCGCATGGGTATCGACGGCGGTTTGCAATTGCAGGGCTTCACTTTCTTCGACCAAGGGGCAGACCCAATAGGCTTGTCTACCTTGGGCAACTTCAGCCCGGACGCGCGCCATGATTTCATCACGGCGATTATCGGCGGCCAGCTTGGTAATGATGGGACTGCGGCCTGGGGGCAACTCGTCGATCGCGGAAACATCCAGATCGGCAAAAAAAGCCATGGCCAAGGTACGTGGGATGGGCGTGGCACTCATATTGAGTTGATGCGGCAAGTAGGCTTGCCCTTTCTTGTCCTGCGCATCCCCTTTGCGGTTCAGTTCCAGACGCTGGCCAACACCAAAGCGGTGTTGTTCATCCAGAATCACCAAGCCCAATTGCTGGAACTGCACATTGTCCTGAATCAGGGCCTGGGTGCCGATGGCCAGTCTGGCTTGTCCGGAGCTGATGGCCTCATAAGCCAGACGTTTAGCTTTGACGCCCAAGCTGCCGCTTAACCAGGCCAGTTCGACGCCTAAAGGCTCCAGCCAGGCGCGCATTTTCAGATAGTGCTGCTCGGCCAGAATTTCAGTCGGTGCCATCAAGGCCACCTGAAAACCGCTGGCAATGGCTTGCACGGCGGCAATGGCCGACACAATGGTTTTGCCGCTGCCTACATCTCCCTGCAACAGCCGGTGCATGGGATACGAACGCTTCATGTCCGCGCTGATTTCCTTGGCGCAGCGTTTCTGAGCGGCCGTTAACTTGAAGGGCAACGAAGCCAGCAAGGCTTTAGCCAGGTCACTATTGCCTTCACGCATAGGCTTGGCACGTTGAGCCTGACGCGCAGCACGAGCCTGCGCCAGGGACAATTGCTGCGCTAGCAATTCATCAAACTTGATGCGGCTCCAGGCCGGATGGCCGTGTTCGAACAAATCGTCGTAGCTGAGCTCGGGCGGTGGGTAATGCAACAGCCGGATAGCCTCGTTAAACGGCATCAGGCCATATTCGCTACGAACTTCTTCAGGCAGGGTGTCGCGCAGGTCTGCATTATTGAGCGCATCGGCAATGGCTTTGCGCAGCTGTACCTGGCTCAAGCCATCAGTCGTGGGGTAAACAGGGGTCAAGGCGCGGGCCAGGGGTTGGCCGGCTTTGGTGACTTTGGGGTGCACCATTTCCAGGCCATGAAAGCCCTGGCGCACTTCGCCGCGTACTCGCAGGGGCAAATCCCCTTGCAGCTGCTTGAGCTGGCTGGGATAAAAGTGCAGCCAGCGCAAGGCCAGCTCGCCACTTTCGTCGGCAATACGGGCATGGAGCTGCGCACGGGGACGAGCCTGAACATCCGTACTAAGAATACGCCCTTCAATTTGCGCCATCTTGCCAGGGTAGAGATGGGCGATGGGCTCGACCTGAGTCTCGTCCTCGTAGCGCAAAGGAAGATGGACCACGAAGTCGGCAGGCTCTCGTAGGCCGAGCTTTTCAAACTTCTGGTCCAGACTGAGCGCCTTGCGCGGCGCAGCCCGTTTGGCCTGAGGCGCAGGCCGACCTGCGGTCATGGCAATACGTCTTTAGAAATTGAGGATAGCCTCGACCTCGAACTGAGCGCCTTTGGGCAAGCTGGCCACACCGATGGTGGAGCGTGCGGGGAAAGGCTGGGGAATCAGTTCGGCCATGATGGCGTTGGCGCTGGCAAAACGGGACAGATCTGTCAAAAACAACGTCAGTTTGACGATGTCGCTCAGGTTGGCGCCAGCTTCTTTGACCACAGCTTCCAGGTTGGCAAATGCCTGACGTACCTGACCTTCAAAATTTTCAGATACCAGTTCGCCTGTGGCAGGCTCCAGACCGATTTGGCCAGACAGAAATACTGTCTTGCCACCCGAAGCAATAATGGCCTGAGAGTATGGGCCTACGGCAGCCGGAGCGGCATCGGTGAAGACAACTTGCTTAGTCATAAGAAACCTCTGATGAGTGTTGTACTATCAGAGTTTAAGCGCCTATAGCTAAAATTAACAGATCTTGGCGTGATTATTTTTCCACGAAGGCGCGTTCAATCACGTAGTCACCGGGTTGACCTACACCGGGCGACACTTCAAAACCGCGTTTATCGAGCATGGCGCTGATATCGGCCAGCATGGCGGGGCTGCCGCACAACATGGCGCGATCCTGAGCGGGATCCAGTTGAGGAATGCCCAGGTCTTCGCACAGCTTGCCGGTCTCGATCAGGTCGGTAATGCGGCCGGTATTGCGGAACTCTTCGCGGGTGACAGTGGGGTAATACAGCAGTTTTTCGCGTACCACTTCACCAAAGTATTCGTTCTGCGGCAATTCATTCTGGATGAAATCCGAGTACGCCAGTTCGCTGACAAAACGCACGCCGTGAACCAGTACCACCTTTTCAAAACGCTCGTAGGTGTCGGGGTCCTTGATGATGCTCATGAACGGAGCCAGACCGGTGCCAGTGCCAAACAGGAACAGATTGCGGCCTGCGCGCAGGTCGTCAATTACCAGCGTACCAACGGGTTTGCGGCTGACCAGAATGGTGTCGCCTTCTTTCAGGTGTTGCAGGCGCGAGGTCAATGGACCGTCCTGTACCTTGATGCTGAGAAACTCCAGATTTTCTTCGTAGTTGGCGCTGGCGATACTGTAAGCGCGCATCAGCGGCTTGCCATCGACTTCCAGACCGATCATTACAAAGTGCCCATTATGAAAACGCAGGGCGGCGTCGCGGGTGGTGGTAAATGAGAACAGGGTGTCGTTCCAGTGGTGGACGCTGAGCACTTGTTCGGTATTGAAAGCTGCCATGTTAGTTGTCGTATAGAGGGGCAACATTGCCCGGATCAGTAAGCAAATATTTGTCCATTGTACCGAGTTCCCCAGGTAAATCCATGCTCATTCAGCAATACGATTTGATCGCAATCAGGACTTACCATTAAGTTCCATGAGCCGCCATTCTCCTGCTTTGGCACAGACAGTATGGCGATTTCCAGCCTGGAAACGGGCCTACATTCAAATAGCTCTTGCCTAGTTTCTGCATACGTTTGATAATCATTCACATTTTCTGGCTTACTGCCGGTTTTTACGCTATTTACGCCTGTTTTGGAGTGTTGATAATGCGCTTTACTCTTCGTAGCCGTGCCCTGACCCAAGCTTTGCTTCTGTCCGCTATGGGTACTATGTCGATGGCGGCTTTTGCCTCTGGCGAAGTCAACCTCTACACCACTCGCGAACCTGGCCTGATTACTCCTCTGCTGGAAACCTTCAGCAAAGACACAGGCGTAAAGGTCAATACCGTGTTTGTGAAAGATGGCCTGATCGAGCGCGTGAAAACCGAAGGCGACAAGTCCCCTGCCGACATTCTGATGACGGTGGACATCGGTAATCTGCTGGATCTGGTAGAAGCCGGAATTACTCAGCCCGTTGAGTCCGCCACTCTGGACGGCGCCATTCCCGCCAATCTGCGCGGTGCCGACAAACAGTGGTACTCCCTGTCCTTGCGCGATCGCGTGGCCTATGTGGCTAAAGACGTGGATGTGAAGAGCATTCACTACGAAGATTTCGCCGATCCAAAATGGAAAGGCAAGGTGTGTATTCGCTCCGGCCAGCACCCCTACAACACAGCCTTGGTCGCCGCCATGATTGCGCATAACGGTGCAGAAGCGACGGAACAGTGGCTGCGTGGCGTGAAAGACAACCTGGGCCGCAAGGCTGCCGGTGGTGACCGTGACGTAGCGCGCGACATTCTGGGCGGCATTTGTGATGTGGGTATTGCTAACGCCTACTACGTGGGTCGCATGAAAAACTCCGAGCCTGGTAGCGATGCCTACAAATGGGGCGAAGCCATCAATGTGGTGCGTCCAACCTTTGCTGATACCAAGGGCGGTGGCACACACGTGAATATTTCCGGTGCCGCTGTGGCCAAGCACGCTCCTAATAAGGACAACGCTGTCAAACTGCTGGAGTACCTGGTTTCCGAGAAAGCCCAGAGCCTGTATGCCAAGGCCAACTACGAATACCCCGTGCGCGCCGGTGTTGAGCTGGACCCCGTGGTTGCCAGCTTCGGCCCCATGACGATTGATCCTTTGCCATTGACTGAAATCGCCAAACATCGCAAACAAGCCAGCGAGTTGGTAGATAAAGTTGGCTTCGACAACTAAAATCGCCCTACTCTTTTTCTACGACCGCCAGCTTTGAGAAATCAGAGCGGCGGTCGTCGCGCATTTAAGCGCCTGTAATACCTAGCCTTTCATAATGCCCTTTTTTCGTCGTCTGCCCTTTTGGTCCCTGGCTGCCGCTGTGATTGCCCTGATCGTGGCAGCGCCTGTGATTACCCTGCTGACCCACGCCTTAGGCGGTTCGACTGAGCACTGGTCGCATTTGTTCCAGTTCGTTCTGCCTCAAGCCATGAGCAATACCTTGCTGCTGCTCCTGGGAGTCGGCGTGGTGGTGAGCTGTCTGGGAGTGGGGTCGGCCTGGCTGATTACCGCCTACGAGTTTCCCGGGCGACGGGTCTTGCAATGGGCTTTGTTGCTGCCGCTGGCAGTGCCGACCTATATCGTGGCCTTTGCGTATCTGGATTTGCTGCATCCGATTGGCCCGATTCAGTCTGCCATTCGCTACGTCTTGGGCTATAGCAGCCCGCGTGAATTCCGTTTGCCAGATCTGCGCTCCTTGGGTGGCGCAATTTTTCTGCTGGGTTCGGTGCTCTACCCCTATGTATACCTGAGCACGCGCGCCATGTTTGCGACACAATCGGCCAGCTTGCTGGAGGCTGCCCGCATTATGGGTGAATCGGGCCGTAGCGTATTTTTCCGGGTCGTGTTGCCTATGGCCCGCCCCGCGATTGCAGTGGGTGTCAGCCTGGCTTTGCTGGAAACCCTGAACGATATTGGTGCTTCCGAGTTTCTGGGCGTGCAGACCCTGACGGTGTCTATTTACACCACCTGGGTGACGCGCTCGGATTTGGCGGGTGCCGCGCAAATTGCTGTTTCCATGCTCTGTCTGGTGGCGGCGTTGATCAGCATCGAGCGTTATGGTCGCCGCCGCCAAGCCTATTCCAGTAATCAGCGTTCCGAACCCATTCGACCTACCCGGTTGAAAGGCTCCGCTGCCTGTATCGCCATTGCTTTGGGTGTAGCGCCCGTGCTGGTGGGCTTTGTGGCCCCCTCCCTGTATTTGTTGAATGAGACCATCAAGCATGTGAGCTTGGCGGGCGGTGTGTCGGCGCAATTGCTGAGCAGCGCCTGGAACACCTTGTATATCGCAGCGCTGGCCACTATCGCGACCCTATCTTGTGGCTTGGTCGTCGCCTGGGCTGCTCGGGCAGTACGTTCGGGACGCAAACCGCGTCTGGCCCGTTTTCTGGCAGGTGTCAGCAGTCTGGGATACGCCATTCCGGGAACCGTATTGGCGATTGGGCTGTTGACGCCCCTCGTCATGTTTGACTCTTTCTACAATCAAGTTATGTCCTGGTTTGGTGTTTCGGCGACGGGTTTGTTGTTGATGGGTTCAACGCTGGCTTTGGTGTTGGCCTATACCCTACGCTTTCTGGCGATCTCGGTTGGCGGTATTGAAGCCGGGCTGGCTCGAATCCCGGCATCGCTGGAGCAGGCTTCCCGTTTATTGGGTGAAACCCCGGTGGGGACGCTGAAACGTGTGCACTTGCCCTTGCTGCGCCCCGCCATGGGCGCGGCTGCTTTGCTGATTTTTGTTGATGCCATGAAGGAGCTGCCTGCGACCTTGTTGCTGCGTCCGATGAATTTCGAGACCCTGGCAACCTGGCTGTATGCGGAAGCGGCTCGTGGGACTTATGAGGAAGGCGCGGTTGCCGCCTTGGCCATTGTGCTGGCCGGTTTGATCCCCGTTATTTTATTGGCACGTACTCAATTGATGGCCTCTGGCCCACGCGCATCATGAACGATTTTCTGGATTTGCAGGCGATTACTCTGTCCTACGAAACGTCTGAAGGTTTTCGGCCGGTTGTTGACCAGCTCAGCCTGCATTTGCCCCAAGGGGAAATCGGCTGTCTGCTGGGGGCCTCGGGCTGTGGCAAGACCACGGTCTTGCGGGCCATTGCCGGTTTCGAGCCTTTGCGTGCCGGACATATTCTGTTGAATGGCCATGTCTTGTCGGCTGTGTCTCAGCAAGTGCCGCCGGAAGACCGCCATGTGGGTATGATGTTCCAGGATTACGCCCTCTTTCCTCACCTGACGGTAGAAAAAAACGTGGCCTTTGGTCTGCGCAAATGGGATAAAGCCCAGCGTCAGGCCCGAGTACTGGAAATGCTGGAACTGGTCGATCTGTCCCGTTTGGCGCAGCGCTATCCGCATGAATTGTCGGGCGGCCAGCAGCAGCGCGTGGCTTTGGCACGCGCCTTGGCTCCCAAACCCTCTCTGCTGTTGCTGGATGAACCGTTTTCCAATCTGGATGTGGATACCCGCGAGCGCTTGGCGTTTGAGGTGCGCGACATTCTGAAAAGCGCAGGCATTACCGCGATTCTGGTCACCCACAATCAGGCTGAAGCCTTTGCGATTGCCGATCGTATTGGTGTGATGCAGGCTGGCAAGATCATCCAGTGGGATACGCCTTACAGCCTGCACCATCGTCCTGTGAATGACTTTGTGGCGGACTTCATCCGCCGCGAAGCCATCATGGCGCAACGGGCCCAGGCCTTTTTGCGTGGCGAGCCTGCGTAGTAGTTGCAAGTACGGCAGCTCTAGTGTGCCCCATGCTGCCATATTGGACTGGTAGCTCTCGCTTTCTTCCGGGTGGACGGTGAACTGAGTGTCCTCTAAGCGCTGATGATGGATGGCTTGATCAGCATCCAGACCGCCATCGCTACCATCATCAGGTTTTCAGTCAGAGAGACAAAGCCCAAGGGCACCTTGCTGTCGCCACCCACGCAAGCGCATTTCAGTTCGCGCTTGTCGATATAGACCGCCTTGAACACTGACCAGGCACCGATGCTGCCAATAAATAAGGCGATGGGCACAGACAGCCACATCAGGGCACCGGCCAGCATCAACACGCCTGCCACTGCTTCTCCAAAGGGGTACAGATAGGCGTAGCGCACCCATCGTTGGGCCAGCAAGTCGTAGTTCAGGAACATAGTGGCAAAGCCGTCCACATCTTTGAGCTTCTGCACGGCCAGCAAACACATGGCAATGGCAATAAACCATTCCAGCGCCTGGAGCAGGACAATCTGTCCGAATGCCGCCCAGGAAACAGCTAGCGCCATCAAGCCAGCCATCACAAACAAGGCGATCACGGGCGTGTAGCTGACGGCATCCTTGTCCTTGACCTTCCCACCGAAATACTCGACCAGTTCGTCATAGCCCCCTATCCGTTTTCCATTGATAAAGGTCTGGGGGGTTGTGCTGACTTGATGCTTGGCCTTGAAAGCGTCAATCTCTTCGCGATTCCTGAGCCAGTGATCGTCCAGCTCGTAGCCTTTACGTTTGAGCAGTGCGCGTGCCTTAAGTCCGAAGGGACAGATATGTTCTGCCGTCACCATGCGGTAAAGCGCGGCGCGTTTGGCGGTGTGTGTAGCCATATGCGACTCCTTTGACGTGATGCTGTTTGTCGGAAGCCCTCCCCTGACGCCATGCAAGCGTTTATCTGACACCCTAAACCAGGTGTCAGGAAGTGTGAGTAAGCAGGTGTAGTGATTTAGTAGTGTTAGTGATCGATTGTTTTTGCCTGATCGTAAGGTCTCAGGGGCTGGGTGGCAGCACATCGCATGAAAATGGGCAGAACAAGGGCAACAAACGCTGTCAGGAGCAGCAAGACATGAAGGTCTGGCACGGGTACATCCAGAGTGCGGAGCAGTAGGGAGGGAATAGCCAGAGCAATAAAGCTGCCGATGTGGTTGCCTGTGGTTTGCAAAGCCATGAAGCGGCCCCGCTGAGCTTGAGTGGGGTAGCTGGTACTGCGGGCGCTGGCGCAGACTAGACGGGTGTAGCTGCCCGTCATGAACAGAATCATGAATACGTGAGCTGTTCCCCACCCCAGGGCCAGCATGATCAAGGACAAGAGCAAGATCAACGTACCCAGATCAGATAGACGGGTCTCGCCCCATTTTTTGATGCCCGTAGCGGATAGGCGGGAGGCGATCAAGGCGGCGATACCGCCCAACATGAAGATCACAGGCATTTGCTGTGCTTGAGTGTCGTAGCGTAGCGCCAAAACGGGGATCAGGACCGGGATCAGTAATAGTGAGCCTGCCTGCGCAATAGCCGGCAGGCTTAGCCAGCGCCAGGCCTCTTTACCTAGAGCCAGTGGTGAGGGTTGCGCTGCAACGCAAGGGTTGGAAGGCAGATAGCGATGAGCAATTGCGACGGCAAGCAGGCAGAGCACGGCCAGAGTCATCAATGCGATACGCCAGCCCAGTTCCACGGCGATGAACAAGGTGGCGGGCATTCCGGCGATACTGACCAAGGCAAAGGCGCTGACCACAATGGCAATCGCGTCGGTACGTTGCTCGGCATTCATGCCATGCAGCAGTAAAGTCGTTGCGGCGCTCATTAAAAAACCACCTAGCAAACCAGCTCCCAGACGCAGCAAGATAAATAGCCCGAATTCGGAGCTGATGGACCCCAAAGCGGTTAATACGGCCAAGAGAATCAGTGCCAGGAGCAGTAAAGGCTTTAGTGCCGCGCGGTGCATCCAGCGTGCAGCCAGGACGCCCGATAAAGCGGCGCCGCCCATATAGGCGGAAGCGGCATAGCCGGCGTAGGTGGCAGGAACATCAAAGTCCACTGCCATCCAGACAAACAAAGGCGTCAAGGCCATGAATTCCAGAGCATGAACAAACTGGATAAAAGACACGGCACGGGCACGCAGCCGGGGACGAAACACTTCAGAATCAGACATGATGATACGCATAAAGAAAGAGGCCTCTAGCCTAATTCTTCGCGGTTTTGATATGTAGTCTCTATAATTCGAATATTAAATTATCAAAACCGGGATAATTCCATGGCTCCTCAGCTGAATTTGAATGCCTTGCGGGTTTTTATCCAGGTAGCCGAAAGTGGCAGTTTTACGGCTGCAGCTCAGGTGCTGGATTTGCCGACCTCCAATGTCAGCCGTTATGTGGCGCAACTGGAGCGGCAGATTGGTCAGCGCTTGCTGGAGCGCAGTTCCCGGCAACTGCGTTTGACCAGTGTGGGCCAGGGCTTGTTTGATACCGTTCAGCCCTGGTGGGGAGCCTTAAAGCAGGCTGAACAGGATTTGCTGGATCAACGCACCCGTTTGTCGGGACGCTTGCGGATTTGTATTCCATCCGAGGTGGGGCCGTTTCTATTGGCGGGTGTCCTGGCGGATTTTGCGGCCCAGCATCCGGATCTGGAACTGCATTGTCAAACCAACCTGGAAGGCCCTGGTGTGCTGGCGCAGGATTTTGACCTGGCCTTATTGATGTGTCGGGGTGCTCTGCCAGACAGCAGTCTGGTGGTGCAGGAATTGTGTTCTTTTGATTGCCAGGTCGTGGCGGCACCTGCCTTGATCGAGCAATACGGTATGCCCAGCAGCCTGGAAGAGTTGGAACAGTTGCCCTGCATTACGACCGATACGGCTTTGGATGGCCAAGCCTGGCAGTTTGTCTTGCCCGATGGTCGCTTTCAAATTTTGAACGTCCCCAGCCGCTTTCGTGTGAATAGCGGTTTGCTGGCGGGAGCTGGCGCCGTCAAAGGGCTAGGTTTTGCGATTCTGGTGCGGCAGGGATGTGAGAAAGAAATCGCCCAAGGGCGTCTGATTGCCGTTCCCCTGCCCTTGCCGCCTGCCCCTTTGCGTCTGGTACTGGCGTATACGCATCGACGACACTTGTCGAACTCGGCACGTGCCTTGATTGAGTATCTGAAGGCCCAAGCTGATATCGGCACCTTGCCTGGATTAAACACCCATTAACTTGGGGGCCTTGTAGGGTTTGAGCTTGAGTCGTCGTTGCAGCAACCGACGCTATATCAAGCAATGACGGCTGCTTTGACCATATCAATATGAGGAATGCCGTCCTCGTCGTAGATCTGGCCCACAGGCTCAAAACCTAAAGAGCCGTAGAACTTCTGCAAATGCGCCTGTGCGCCAATGCGTATGCCTGCGCCAGGATAGTGGGCTTCCGTAAAGCGGATCGCTTCAGCCACTAGCGCGTAGCCGATTTTCAGGCTACGGAACTTGGCCAAGGTCAGGACACGGCCAATGGAAGGCTCATCATATTTCAAGCCCGGTTCGACAACGCGAGCATAAGCAGCCAGCTCGCCGTCCTTGAGCACGGACAAATGCCAGGAATCCAGGTCCAGGCCGTCCACGTCCTGGTAGGCACACTCCTGCTCCACCACAAACACCGCCTCGCGAGCCTGGATGATTGAGTACATTTCCCGCGTGGACAGATCGTCCAACCGTTTCCATTGAAAAACCAGGTCCATCTTTACTTCCATGACGATAAAGTTTGGGTGACTGCGTATGGTAATCGTCCAAGGGCAGAATAAAAAGAGCGGCCCGAAAGCCGCTCTTTTTGATCGTACTGGCCAAAACCAGTGCCCTCGATCTTACAGGCTGTAGTACATGTCGAATTCGACTGGGTGCGGAACCATACGCAGACGGGTGATTTCGGCTTGTTTCAGCTCGATGAAGGCGTCCAGCATTTCATTGCTGAACACACCGCCACGGGTCAGGAATTCGCGATCTTTGTCCAGGGACTCGATCGCCTGTTCCAGCGACACGCAAACGGTTGGGATTTTTGCATCTTCTTCGGGGGGCAGATCGTACAAGTTCTTGTCGGCTGCATCGCCGGGGTGAATCTTGTTCTGCACACCGTCCAGACCGGCCATCATCAGGGCCGAGAAGGCCAGGTATGGGTTGGCCATTGGATCGGGGAAGCGGGCTTCCACACGACGCGCCTTGGGGTTGCTGACGTAAGGAATGCGGATCGAGGCCGAGCGGTTACGGGCGGAGTACGCCAGTTTCACTGGAGCTTCAAAGTGCGGAACCAGACGCTTGTAGGAGTTGGTCGTGGGGTTGGTGATGGCGTTCAGGGCACGGGCGTGCTTGATGATGCCGCCAATGTAGAACAGCGCGAACTCGGACAGACCAGCGTACTCGTTACCGGCAAACAGGTTCTGGCCGTCTTTCCAGATGGACTGGTGCACGTGCATGCCGGAACCGTTGTCGCCGACCACGGGCTTGGGCATGAATGTCGCCGTTTTGCCATAAACGTGAGCCACGTTATGGATGGTGTACTTCATGATCTGGTTCCAGTCCGCACGCTCGACCAGAGTCGAGAAGCGTGTACCGATTTCCAGCTGGCCGGGAGCGGCCACTTCGTGGTGGTGGATTTCAACAGGAACGCCCTGCTGTTCCAGCAGCAAACACATTTCAGCGCGCAGATCGGCAAAGGAGTCTGTAGGCGAAACAGGAACGTAGCCGCCTTTGACGCCAGGACGGTGACCCAGGTTGTTGCCATTGAGTTCCAGACCACGCGACCAGGGAGCTTCTTCAGAGCGAATCTTCACGAAGCTGCCCGACATGTCGTCGTTCCAGGTAATACCGTCGAACACGAAGAATTCCGGCTCGGGACCAAAGTACGCGGTATCGCCCAAACCGCTGGAGCGCAGGTAGGCTTCAGCACGCTTGGCCAACGAACGTGGGTCGCGGTCGTAACCTTTCAGATCGGAAGGCTCGACCACATCGCAGGTCAGAATCAGGGTGGGCTCTTCACGGAACGGGTCCATACGGGCGGTTTTGGCGTCCGGGATGAGCAACATGTCCGAGGCTTCGATTCCTTTCCAGCCAGGCAAGGAAGAGCCGTCAAAGGCGACACCAGACTCAAAGCGATCCTCGTCCACCGCGTGTGCGGGGGTGGTCAAGTGGTGCTCACGGCCCAGGGTATCGGTAAAGCGGAAATCGACAAACGTGATTTCGCGTTCGGCGATGATCTTCAGAACATCTTCGGGGGAGGACATGGTTACTCCAGCGTCAATGACGTTAACAAAAAGTGAGGAGGAGTGGCGCGGATCATTGTGTAACCCACTACGGCAGGTCTTAATTACGTTTATCGGGATTGCCGCTGAATCTGATCCAAACAGCGCAATACCGATAAAGTAGTTATGGCATAGGACTTACCAGAAATTAATTGTAGAGCAATTGTGCAGATGCACAATAAAAAATGTCTTAAATAAACAATTAAATGTCAGGAACCTTCATCAGGAAGGAATGCTTCCTGTAAATCATTTAAGAATCGCCAGCCTAAATCGGTGGTTCGAATACGAACCGGATCGGAAGCCAGCAAACCTTTCTCGATATTGCGCTTGATCACGGGCAGGATGTTCGCAAGGGGCACACCCGTGCGTTCCTGGAAGTACTGGGCGGGTACGCCCTCTTTCAGGCGCAACACGTTCAGCATGAACTCAAAGGGCAAGTCTTTGGGTGTGACACGGGCATTGTGAGCATAGTGGCTGCCGTCGCGCTTGATGGCGTTCTGCATCCATTGCGCCGGGCTGCGGGTGGTAGCCGTACGAATAATGCGGTCGTGAAAGGACAGCTTGCCGTGGGCTCCCGGGCCTATGCCGATATAGTCGCCAAATTCCCAGTAATTCAGATTGTGGCGGCTATGGCCACCGCGCTTGCTGTAGGCCGAGATCTCGTACTGGTTCCAGCCGCGGCTGGCGGTCAGCTCGATCAGGCGGTCCTGCATGGCGGCGCTGTCGTCGTCATTGGGCAAGACCGGCGGGTATTTCGCGAAGACGGTATTGGGTTCCAAGGTCAAATGGTAGAGCGACAAGTGCTCGGTCTCATAAGACATGGCCTGCAAAATGTCCTGCTCGGATTGCGCTGGGGTCTGGCCCGGCAAGGCGTACATGACATCCAGATTCACGCGGTCCACGGCTTTCATGGCGGCTTCAATAGCCTGTTGCGCTTGCTGGCTGTCGTGAATGCGGCCCAGCGCTTTCAGGGCCTCATCGTTAAAGCTCTGAATGCCCAAAGAAATCCGGTTCACGCCACTGTGTGCAAAATCCATGAAGCGCGAGGCTTCGGAAGCTCCAGGATTGGCTTCCAGCGTAATTTCTGCGTCGGGCAGCAAGTTCAGGTGGGAACGCAGCAAGGCCAGCATGCGGTCCAGCGCCTGGGCTGACAGCAGACTGGGCGTGCCACCACCGATAAATACGGAAATTACCTGCCTGCCCCAGACCAGCGGCAGGGTTTGTTCCAGATCGGCCTGCAAGGCGTCCAGATACTCGTTTTCGGGCAGTTCAGCGGGTGCTTCGTGTGAGTTGAAGTCACAGTATGGACATTTGCGCACGCACCAGGGCACGTGCACGTAGACGGACAAGGGTGGCAGGCTGGGCAGCAAGGTGGCCGGGCCGGAGCCAGGCCGGATGCGTACCTCGGGAGAGAAAACAGTCATGGTGTTACTCGGCGGCCAGACGGGCCAACAAGGCTTGCATGGCTTGCGCCCGGTGGCTGTATTTGTTCTTCACTTCAGGAGAGAGCTGCGCCGCAGTTTGCTTGAGCTCTGGCAGATAAAAGTGAGGATCATAGCCAAAGCCGTGCTCGCCAGCGGGTTGATCCTGAATCTCCCCTTCCCAGACGCCTTCAATCACGATAGGCCGTGGGTCCTGGGCATGGCGCACATACACCAGAACAGCCACATAACAGGCGCGACGGTCGCTTTGTCCTTGCAGACGCTGGACCAGCAAAGCGTTATTGGCTGCATCGGACTTTTCACCGCCCAGTTCGCGAGCGGCAAAACGGGCGGAATATACGCCGGGGGCTTCGTCCAGGGCGCGCACACAGAGGCCGGAGTCATCGGCCAAGGCGGGCAAGCCGCTTAATTGGCTGGCATGACGGGCCTTGGCCAGCGCATTCTCGATAAAAGTGGCAAAGGGTTCCTCGGCCTCGGGAATGTTCAATTGGCCTTGAGGAACCATGCTGATACCGGCCTGGGCCAGGATGGCGGAAAACTCCTTGAGCTTGCCGGCATTGTTGGAGGCCAGGACGACACGCTTGGATTCAGTGTTCATAAGTCGCAGCAGGCGGCAAAGCGCCCTGTTCAGTAAAAATGGCAAGGCGCCGTGCCAGGCAGTGTGTGCTGCATGGGACGGCGTCCCAATAGCGGTTTGTCCCGCTACCTGGCAGTGTCGCGCAGGGAGCAGGACAGACCCGTTTCATCGCGATCAGCCCTGCAAGGCTTGTTTCTGGGCTTGCATCAGCTCGGCAATGCCCTGTTCGGCCAGATCCAGCAAGCGATTCAAGGTGGGGCGTGCAAAAGTCTGGCCTTCGGCGGTGCCCTGCACTTCCACCAGATTACCGCTGCCTGTCATGACGATATTCATGTCCACGCCGCAGGCGGAGTCTTCCAGGTAGTCCAGGTCCAGGACGGGGTTGGATTCGAACACGCCGACCGAGACGGCCGCCAGTTGATCCAGAATGGGCGAGGCTTGCAGCTTGCCCTGCTCTTGCAGGCTGCGTACGGCCAGGCTGGCTGCGACCCAGGCCCCAGTGATGCTGGCGCAGCGGGTGCCGCCGTCGGCTTGCAGAACATCACAGTCAATGTGAATGGTGCGCTCGCCCAGGGCTTTCAGATCAAAGACAGCGCGCAGGCTGCGGCCGATCAGACGCTGGATTTCCTGGGTACGGCCATTTTGTTTGCCACGGGCCGCTTCACGGTCCGAGCGCGTGTGCGTGGAGCGAGGCAGCATGCCGTATTCCGCTGTTACCCAGCCCTGTTCCTTACCTTTCAGAAAGGGAGGGACTTTGTCGAGCACGCTGGCATTGCACAGAACATGGGTTTCACCCAGACGGATCAGGACCGAGCCCTCGGCGTGACGGGTAAACCCGGTCACCAGTTCGATAGGACGGCATTGTGCAGCAGATCGACCCGAGGGGCGTGCAATCGTAGCGTTTTCAGACAAGGCTAGGCTCCGGACAAAATTCAAAACGCCTATTGTACGCCTTGCGGGACGGGCCGTAGCGCAACACCCATGTCCATCCACTTATCGGCCTGGCAGGTGAAAAGCAGGATCTGATGGCGTTGGGCAGCGTCGTGAATAATGCGCTTCATGGACCCCAGGCGATCGTTGTCGCTGTGGACCAGTACGTCATCCAGAATCAGCAAGGTAGGACGGCCTGCCTGTTGCAGCAAATCCGCATAGGCCAGACGGGCAATCAGGCCGATTTGCTCGCGTGCGCCAAAGCTCAGGCCATCAATATCGTCGGCCAGCCCTTGCCCGCTATCGCGTTGCAGCCAGCGCGGGGCCAGATACTCGTCCAACTCCACCCGTGCCTTGCCCAGAAGCAGACGCAGATAGTGGTTGATGTGCTTTTGCAAAGGCTCGTGCAATTGCTGGGTCAAGGCGTTGCGCTGTTCTCGCAGGACAGACAACAAAAGGCGCAGGGCTGTGACACGGCGCTCGTAAGTGGCACAACGGCGCTGGCAGTCGTGCAGACGTAGCGAGGTCTGGTCGATTTGCTCTTCCAGGCCTTGCGCACCGTGGGTTTCCAGCTTGGTTTGCACCAGTTGGGCGGCCAGTCGGGCCTCGTTATAGCTTTGCTCCTGCTGCTGGGCGCTGCGCTCCAGACGTTCCAGGTCCTGCTCCAGAACCGAGACGGGCAAGGCGGCCAGTTCGGCTTCCAACGCCTTTTGATCGGCCAGTTGCTGCTCGCGTTGCAGGCGCAGTTGTCCCCATTGCTGCTCGCGCTCCTGCTGTGCTTGCTGGCGTTGTGGGTCAGCCCATTGTTGTTCAAGGCTATTGGCTTCAGCCTGGGCCTGTTCCAGACGGGCCTGGGTGCGGGCGACGGCTTCGCGGGCATCATGCCAGTCGCTTTCCAGCGCACGGTACTGCTGCTCGGCCATGGTGGCGGCCTGGGCGATACGGCCCAGCTCCGAGGCCTCGATGGCCTCGCCTTGTGGGCGTTGTGGGGCTACGCGTTGTTGAGCCGCCTGAACCAGACCTTGCAAGTGCGCTTTGCCTTGTGGGGCCAGTGCTTTCATGGAGCTGCGTAACAGTCGATCTTGCTGCTCTTGTTCCCGATATTGTTCGCGGCGGCGTTCCAACTCTTCCAGGCTTTTTCCGCCCAGTTGGCCAAGTGCCTGTGCGTATTCCTGCTGGGTTTGCGCCAATTGCTGCTGCACCTTGCCCAGATCGCGGCCGCCTGGAATGATGCGCAACTGGCCCATTCCTGGAAGCTCAATCAGAGTGCTGGCGCTAAGGTGGGCGCGGTGCTGGCCCTGAATGGATGCGCCATCCAGCAACAGGCTGGCTCCGTCTTGCAGTTCGATCTGCAATTCGGTGGAAATCGTCTCAAGCTGGTGTTGCAAACGCTGAATCAGCTGGTGCTGCTGGCGTAATTGGTCCAGGGCCTCGTCACTGATTTTCAGCTGCACCAAGGCGGCCCCGCATTGCGCCAGTTGGGTTTCCAGCTTGCCCAGTTCTTCCAGTTGCCCTTGCACCTGCTGCAATTGCTGCTGTGTGCCCTCAAAGCTGGCTTGATCCTGAAACCATTGCTGCCAGGTACGGGCGCGCTCCTGCTCCAGCAGGCTGGCGTCTTTATGGCTGCGCGCTTGCTCCAGGCGCTGGTTCAGGTTGTTGAGTGTGCCCTGCTCTTGCTCCAGCTTGGCTCCCAAGGATTTGACCTGCTCGGCGCGCTGACTGCGTTGGCGAGCCCATTCCTGGTCGCGTTCCCCAGCTTGTTGGTAGAGCTTTTCACGCTCTGCCAACATGCTCAGCGCTTGTTGCAGTTCCTTGGCGCGTTCCTGCAATTGGCGGGCTTGAAGTAACTGAACCTGCACTTGTTTGGCTTGCTCGCGTAGCTGCTCCCAAGGACGGTTAGCCTCGGCATGGGCAATTTGTTTGCGGGCCTGCGCCAGTTCGTCCACCCATTGCTGATACTGCTGCAAGGCAGACTGCTGGCTCTGTAACTGCTCTTCCAGCTCCTTGGCTTCTTTCTGCGCTGCCAGCCAGACGCCGCGCGGCTGTCCTTGAGCCTGAGTCACATATTGGTCCAGCTGTTGCTGGGCCTGTTCGATCAGATAATCTCCGTCTGCACTGGTCAGATCAGCAATTTCACTACCCAATGCCTGCTGCAAGGTGCCGCTGGCGTGTTCGACCGAGCTGCGCAGGTCCTGGCCCTGCCCTTGCTCAATCCATAAAAGGCCCGGCACGCCCCAGTTACGGGCCTGGCTGCTGCCTTTGGCGGCATACTCAAAGCCCATTTGCTGAGCCAAGTATTGTTCGGCCTCGTCATTGTCCAGATGCTGATTACCAATGTATAAATCGCAGCGTTTGCGCTTCAGGAAACGCTTGCTCAGTCGCATGTCCTGGCCGTTCAGACTGAAATCCAGCTCGATTTCCGGTGCGGCTGAAGAATCGCCCCAAGGCAGGATTTTTGTCAGACTGCCTGTGCCATAACGCTCGAAAAACACCGTGCGCAGGGCTTCGGCCAGGGTACTTTTACCGGCCTCGTTCGGGGCGCTGATGATGTTCAGGCCCGGCTCCAGCTTATCCAGTGAGACGGGCTGGCGAAAGCGCTTGAATTGCTCTACGCGCAGGGACTTAATGTGCATGACCACCTTCCTTATCGCGCAGCAAACCGGCCAGAATCAGCAAGGCATCTTCAGCGGCTTGCTGCTGGCTGCCGTGACGCAGCTCCTGCAACTGTTTCAATGCGGCCTGCAAATAGCCATCGGCTTGCAAGGCGTCCAGATCTTCTTCAGAAGGTGCCAGACGCAAGGCCGCGCGTTGGCAGTCCCAGGCGCGGCAACGAGCTTGGGCCTGTCCCAGAATGCTCTCCAGACGTTCAAAACCGCTCAGGCTCAGTTGGCCCGACAGCTCCAGCTCCACCACGCTTTGATCGGCCAAGGCATTCAACTCCCGCTCCAGCAGGTCCAGATCCGTGTCGTCATTCAAATGGTGCTGGATGCTGCGCCAAGGGTGCTGGGCAACCGGCAAGGCTTGAACCACAGGCGTTGCGCCCGGTTCGCTGATTTCCACCAGCAAGGCCTGGCCGGAATCGTTATCCCGAAAGCGGTCCGGCTCGGGTGTGCCGCTGTAGTAACAGCGTTCGTTGATTTTGACGGTGCCGTGCCAGTCGCCCAGCGCCAGATAGTCCAGTTTGGCGCGCTGTACACGGTTCTGATCAATCAGGTTATGGCTGTCCAGATGCTCCAGCACCCCGCTGACGCTGCCGTGTGCCAAACCCAAACGCCAGTAGCCTGCCGGGCTTTCGGCCTGATCGAACCAGTCGCTCAAGTCCTGATAGGTCTGGCGTTGGGTCAAAGGCGCAGGCAGGACCGCAAGCTTGAGGCTATCCAGCAGAAAAAGCGCCGGTGTATCAAGCACATGCACGTAATCGGGCATGCAGTTCAATCGCCGCGCGCGTGTCCAGACGCTTTCGCTCAAAGCCGCGTCATGGTTGCCGGGCAGGAGCAGCCAGGGGCCGGTAAAACCCGCCATGGCATTGAAACTGCGGCGCAGATTGCGGTCGCTCAGGGTCTGCGAATCAAAGACGTCGCCTGCTACTACCAACAAATCGGCATGATGCTCTGCAGCCAGCGCGGCCAGCTTCTCGATAGCCTTGAAACGCGCCTCAGCCAGCGCGGCCGCGTCCTCCAGCTCGAAACGCGAGTACTGGCGACCTATTTGCCAATCGGCTGTATGCAGGATTCGTAGCATGACTGCCCTTAGTGATGATAAAAAAATCGGCCCTTGGAGGCCTTGAATACCTGAAGTATAGAGCTTTGTCGCGGCAAGAGGAGCGGCCAAAGCCGGGACCTGAGAGTACAATTGGCGGCTTTATTCCATTCTTAAAGTGACCCACCCATGATCCGTAGCATGACCGCGTTTGGCAGCGCCAAGGCCGAGTCCGAAGCAGGCACCATCAATATCGAGATGCGCAGCGTCAACAACCGCTTTCTGGACCTGAATCTGCGTTTGCCCGAGGAACTGCGCTTTGCGGAGAATCTGCTGCGCGAGCTGGCCGCCCAGGGCGTACAGCGCGGCAAGCTGGAATTGCGGGTCAACTTTGCCCGTAGCGGCACGGATCAGCAACGCAGCCTGGATATGGAAGCGGTGGAGCGCACGGCACAGATGCTGCAAGTGGCTCGCGTCGCCATTCCTGACCTGCCTGCACCGGAGCTGCATACCTTGTTGAGCAATCAAAGCGGCAATAATTCGGGCATGGACCCCGAAGTCTGGCTGCCCATGATCAGCCAGGCTTTCGAGGCGGCCTTGCAGGATTTTCAGGCGACCCGAGAGCGCGAAGGCCAGCGTCTGGCACAAGCCATGCTGGATATTCGCCAGGACATGAGCGCCATTGTGGACGAGGTCGAGCAGCACCTGCCCTCGATTCTGACCGAGCAAAAGAACAAGATTGCCACCCGCTTGCATGACGCCTTGCTGCAAGCCAGCCCGGATGGTTTTGCCCTGATTTCGGGCGAAGAGCTGTCTGCCCGCGTCGCCCAGGAAGCGGCTGTTTTCTCCCTGCGTATTGATGTGGCCGAGGAACTTGCTCGCCTGCGTTCGCATTTGACCGAGCTGGAGCTGATTCTGAACGGCGATACCAGTGTGGCGTCCAACAAGAAAAGCACGCGCCAAGGCAGTACCGGCAAGCGTTTGGACTTCCTGTTCCAGGAGATGAACCGTGAGGCCAATACCCTGGGTTCCAAGGCAGGCAGCATGGACATGACGCGTGCCTCTATCGACCTGAAGCTGTGCATTGAGCAGCTGCGCGAACAGACCCAAAACATCGAGTAAAACCAGCCAGCAGCGTATTTTTTGTCTGCCAGCTGTTTGTTTCTTCAGTTGCTGTGTGCTTAAACCGCCGTAAACCCCAGGTTTTATGCGGTTTTTTCAAGAAAACCGTCTTGCTCAGGCCAGGCGGTTTTTTTGTGGGCTTTTTCTGAACAGCCCTAAACTCTCTGCTGCTGTTTTTTTTGAAAGTGGTCTAGTAAAGCCAGGAATAAATACAGACACTTTATAAGCCGCCTTAATATATAAAAATAAAATAGCGATTTTTAAAACAAAAAAATAAAACAAAAATAAGAAATGGTTTTTATAAATAATGAATCCGATTTTAAAAGTTTAAAAACGAATCACCGGTTTTAAATAAATTCATGCTTAATTATCTGTCTGCTAATTAGGTGGCTTGCCGGTTTTGTCCTGGGATTTTCTCGACAAGGCCAGGTAACACGTCACCTTTTTGACAGTTGTGTTTCTGGTTTTAAAACGGCGGTTTTTTCTGGCCGCTGTCTGAATGCCCTGCTCGGCCCCTTGGGTTTTTCTCCGCTTTTTTCTGCCTCCGTCCTTCCCGTACAATAGCCAGCGCTGTGCTGCTCTTAGGCGGCTTATTAAAGGACAGAAAACACATGAATTTCATTTTTCGTGAAAATGAAATATTGGTCAGCAGCCAGGAAGGACAAGCCTTGATTCCTGCCAAACCCGCACTGGATTTAGCGCCGGCGCAATGGCATGCTCTTTCTCCAGGTGACGATTGTCAGGATTTTGCCTGCCACGTAGCGGCCGAGACCCCGGCTCCGGATGGCTTTACCTTCCGTCACTTGCGCGGCGTGCTGTCGCAGTTGGGAGATCAAGCCAGTATGGTGAATCGGGCTTTTCAAGTCTCGGAATGGGCGCGCAGCCATCGTTACTGTGGTGTGTGCGGTTCGACCATGGAGCGTGTGAAGCATGAACTGTGCTTTCGCTGCACCTCTTGTGGTTTCTCGGCCTATCCCCGCATCTCCCCGGCCATGATGGTACTGATCCGCGACAAGGACCGTATCTTGTTGGCCAGTCACTCCACTTACGCGACGGCGCGCTACACGGCTCTGGCCGGGTTTGTGGAAGCCGGTGAAAACCTGGAAGAAGCCATTCACCGTGAGGTTATGGAGGAAGTGGGGCTGCGCGTGGACAATATTCAGTATTTCGGCAGTCAGTCCTGGCCTTTCCCACATTCTTTAATGGTGGCTTATACCGCCGAGTACGCCGGGGGGGATTTGCGCATTCAAGCTGACGAAATCAATGACGCGCGCTGGTTTGGCCCGGGTGACGCCCTGCCCGATCTGCCCCATACAGACTCCATTGCGGGCCGTTTGATTCGGGCCAATTTACCGGGCCAGGCCAAGACTTAAAGCGCGACTCAGGTTGCCAGATGGGCGGCGACATTGCGCAGCATACGGCCCAAATCCTCGCGCTCATTCGGATTGAGCACCGACAGAGCATCATCAATCATTTTTTTGGCGGCGGGCCAGACTTGCGCATAGCGCTCACGGCCTGTTTCGCTCAGGTACACACGCATATAGCGGCTGTCGTTTTCGTCCGTGCGGCGCTGCACCAATTCGCGTTCTTCCATTTGGTCAATCACCCGGCTCAAGACCGGCTGATGTACCACGATGGCCTTGGCAATTTCCCCGATGCTGCGCCCGTCCTTATCCCACAGGTACTGCAAGACCCGAAAGTGTACATAGGTCATATTGTGTTCACGCAGGGTGGTCGATCTTAGCGTTTGGTCCAACTTGTAGATAATGTTGGCCATCTGGAAAGCCAGATTGGTTTCTACGCTGCTGTCAGGGATGGAGACGGGAGTTTTGCTCATAATGCCTTGGGAGAGTCAGTCCTGCGCTTGCCGCCCCATGAAACCGGAGCGACAAGCGGACCGTCAGTATACTAGCAGAGCTCTGCTTGGACGGTTCCGGTAGGCGTGTGACTGGCGGCGCGGAAAATCTGCGCGTAGCTCCAGGGATTGGCCATGGCAGAACGCACGACCTGCGTACGCACGGCATCGGGCAAGGCACTGATCTCGCCATACAGACAGGACCACTTCTGGCAGTGCTCCACAATCTCGCGTTCATTGTTTTCCCAGGCTTCCAGAGCTTCAGGGATATCGCGCGCATCCTGTACCTTTTCCAGGAAGGTGGCCAGAGCCAGACCATTTTGCATGGCCATGCCCCCACCCTGCCCCAGGTTGGGCGGTTGAGCGTGGGCGGCATCACCCAGAATCGCCGTGCGTCCACTGGACCAGGTTTTGCAACGCGTCACACTGTAACGACCCCAACTGACCGGGCCATCAGCACGTTCAATCAGGTGCGCCCAATGCGGGAACAAGGCGGACCAGTATTCCTTGTCGATCTGGGTATTGCTGGCGCGCACATCGTCGTGCGGGCAAGTCAGGGCCAGATAGGTTTGGGTTTCGCTGACCGGCGTAATCAGCAAGCGATGCAGACCGTTCCAGTTCTCGATGTATTTTTGAGCATCTTGTTCATCGGTGTCGCCTGGCTTGCGCTCGATCATGGTGCGCAGGGCTCCCTCACGGGTTTGCTCGTGCACCAGTTCCAGACCCAGAGATTGGCGGATGCGCGACCAGATACCATCGGCACCCACGACCAGATCAGCGCGTAGACGCTCGCCCGAGGCCAGTTGAACTTCCCCGCGTGCGCTGGCGGCGATGACTTCGACATTGGTGCGAACTTTCACGCCCGCGCGCTTGCCCGCTTGCTCCAGCGATTTCAGCAATTGCGAGCGCATCACGGTAATCAGGCGACGATCGGGCGGTGTGGGGCCGCAATCGATAACTTCATTATTCAGATCGCGCTGCTCAAAATGGCTACCGTAGAAAGCGCCTTCAATCGCTTGTTCGTAAGCCCCCAGGGCTTTCAGAACGCGCAGGCCGTTTTCCCAGATATAGATACCGGAGCCATTGGCGCGCAATTCAGACTGGCGTTCCAGTACGGTGACATCCCAGCCGCGTTGCGCCAAAGCGGCGGCGGTTGCCAAGCCACCCAGGCCACCGCCTGCGATCAAGGCACTTAGTTTTTTATCGGACATGCTGATTTCCTTAAACTTGCGCCCACAAAGGCAAAGAGTGATTGCTATCCAGAACGCGGTCGCCAGCCAGATTCACGTACCACTCGCTGAGCAAACCATCGGGATCACGCAAGAAGAAAGCGCGCTTCCAAGGCAGATTTACATCGTGAACGGGAGTGATGTTCCGGGCTTTCAGGCGCTCCAGTGTTTGTTCCAGATCCTGGACGCTGGCCAGCTCGAAACTGCCATGCGAGAAGGAGGCTTCTTCGTCACGGACCAGGATCAGGCTGTAATCATAATTGGCCAGACCGGCACGCAAGTAGACAACGTGTTCGTTTTCATAAACTACTTCCAGGCCACCGACGTCGGTATAGAAGCGGCGCATGGCGTCCAGTTGGGCGGTACGCAATACGGCGTGGGTGACGCGGCGTGGTTGCACCGGGGCGTCGGCCACGGTTTCCAGAATCGGGTCGGAATCGTAGCGGCCTTCGGTAAAGGGTTCCTGGCTTTCAGGGTCCCAGCGGCTGGTCAGCAACTCCATGGGGCCACCCAGCACGCTACGCCAGTCTTTAATGGTGTCGCAGTAGAACTCGTTGTAGTTGCCATCGGGGTCAAACATATAGACGCTATGGGCCACTTGGTGATCCACGGTCATGTCAATGTCGCGCCCCTGCTCTTTTGCGCGCTTCCAGCCTGCAACCAGTTCAGCCTCGTTTTCCAGCTCCCAGGCCAGGTGATTCAGGCCGGGTTTCAGGCCGATTGTTCCGGGCAGTTGCAGCAGACCATCGCGGCCATAGCGATTCACGCCTTTGGTCGTTTCCATCATGCCCAGGTCATGAGGCGTGTGGCCGGTACCCAAAAAAGTGGCCACCAGATCAGGTTCGGTAAATTCCACTTTCAGGCCGCAAACCTGGCTGTAAAAATTTTCACCGCGTTGCAGCTCATCAACCCACAGGTTGACGTGGCCCAGACGGCGGGGCTCAAAGCACGCGGTTTGGGTGGAGTGGGAAGTTGCTTGTGTCATAGTCTCTCCTCCTGGGTATGACGATTCATGGTCTGCAACACGGCCAGCGTCAATGCGCTGTCGCTCTGTTCCAGATCCATCAAGACGTTGAAATGATTACGGTTCGGCACGGCCATGCTTTGCAACAGGCAGCCCGCCAGCTCGCATTGCCGGGCGTAGTGACGGCTTTGTTCTTGCATGACGGCCGGTTCCAGTGCGCCCCAGGCCACCAGCACAGGAACTCCCTGCGCGGGGGGATGCAAGGCCGGGCTGTAACGTTGGGCTTGTTCTTCGTCCAGCTGCAGCCAGTCATTCACGGCGGTCTGCAAGATGGGATGCAAATCCATCACGCCGCTGAGAATGCTGGCGCTGTGGATCAGACGCTGTTCACGTTGGGCATCGGCCGCCAGCAACATGCCGCTTAAATGGCCTCCTGCCGAGCTGCCACTGATATGAATACGCTGCGGGTCGCCATTAAATTGCGCTGCGTGGGCGTGAACCCATTGCAAGGCGCGTTCGCATTGCGCCACGATTTGCGGCAAGCGGTAAGCCGGAGCCAGACCGTAGTCCAGGCAAATCACCGTGGCACCGGCGGCATGCAGGCTTTGCGCCATCATGGCCGAGTCGTCCTTGGACAACATGCGCCAGTAGCCACCATGAATGAAGAGATAAACCGGGGCACCGGCCTGGCTGGCCGCATAGATATCCAGTTTTTCTGCCGGGTCATCACCGTAAGCGTGGGTGCTGAAACAGGTGCCCAAGGCAGCGCGGGCCCGTTCGCTGGCCTGCTTGTAGGCGGCCATTTCAGCGTCAAAATCAGCCACCGAGGCCTGGAGCCGGTATTGCTCCAGGTCTGCCGGATCGAAAACGAGTTTGTTCATTTCTTTATTCCGCCTGTGCCGATGGCAAGCGGTTCAATAGGAGGAAACCAATGAAGACCAGCACTTCCACAGCCAGGAAGCTGCCAAAGGCCCAGATGTAGGAACCAGTCAGGCTCAGCAGCAGGCCCAACAAGGACGGTGCGACGAAGGTGGCGAACACACCGCCCATCTCGGCATAGCCAGCGGCACAAGGGCCCAGGTTCACGCCATAGCGTTCACCCACGTAGCTGAAAATGGCGCCGCCATGAAACACCCCTACGCCGCAAAGAATGGCCACGATCAGCAAGCCGCTGTAGGGCAATGCCTGCCAGGCAACCAGAACGCAGGCGCTGGCCGCCAGAATGGTGAGCCACATGCCCACACGCATCACGCCAACACGGGTGAAGCGATCGCTGACGTAACCACCCAGAATCAGGAAAAAGACTTGGGACAAACCCATGATGGTGCCGAACAAGGGAGCCTGTTCGGGGGCCATTTTCTGCACATCAATCAGGGCAGGAATCAACCAGGTAGCCGTTGCCGCAACCGAGAACAAGGCACCAAAAATCGCCAGAATGCCCACCCAAATCCAGGGACGTGCAGCAATGGAGCGCAACACACCGGCATCGGTTTTGATCTTGTCGTGTGGATCTTGATAAGGACCGGCGCGTACCACCAGTTGCGTGATCAAACAGGCGCTTAACGTCAGCCCGCCCAGAACCAGAAAGAAAGCGCGCCAGCCATGCGCCATGGCGTAAGGCAGACCCAGGGCAAAATCCAGGGTAATGGCCAGCGAATAGGCGGCCAGAATAATGCCCAGCACCAGGCCCTGGCGGCGTGGCGCAAACCACTGCATGACGATTTTCATGGACCCGACCCAGACGGCGGAGTCAAAAAAGCCCACAACCAGACGTAGCAGAAAGAGCTGCGCGAAATCTTGCGCCTGAGTTTGCAACAGCATCAGCAAGCCGCTGCCACCCAAGCCAATCAGGTACAAACGGGCCGAACTCATGGAACGACCACGTGGTGCCCAGAACAACATGCCCAGCGCGAACGAAACACCGAAAGCGCCCTGCACCAAGCCAGCTTGCGCGGGGCTAAGTGACAGGTCTGCCGACACAATTTTGATAACGGCTGCAAAGCCATAAAAGTCGGCCGCCAGGCACATTTCGCCCATCACGGCCATCAACAGCATGAGCAAGGCCACTGTGCCGCGTGGCTTGGCCTTGTCGAGCGGACTACCCATAACCCCCTGTTCCACCATGTCATCCTCTCCTTTTGGATAAATGTTCAAGCAGAGTGCTTGTCAGACACACTCTTTAATTGCTTTAAACATGAAGGATTATGGTGATTCGGCTTAATCTATGTCAATACATATGTATTGGTATATACCCTATGGTGAGGGGCCTTACGAATGGCATGTCAGGGTTTTTCTCAGGTCCTTTTCAGGGGTAAAGCCAGGCAAATAGCGGCCAGAACGGCACAAATAAGGGTCACATCAGCCAGATCCCCCCACAAGGCTGACAAGGCCAAGCCCAGACCCAGCAGAAGGCTGTACATCAGGCCAAAGACCGCACCTGCCATACCCGCTACCGAGCGATAGTGCTGCAAGGCGCCGGACAAAAGGTTAGGAATGGCGACCGCGTAAGCCAGCGCAAGCAGCATGGCCGGTAGCAGAAAAATCAGGTGTTTGCCTGCAAATTCCAGACCAACAGCCGATACCGCCAATAGCGCGATGCCTCGCCAGATCAGATGGTGAGATGACTGCCCCGCTGCCAGCCAGCGGCGGTTCAAAAACGCACCCATGAACGTGCCCGCAGCCAACAGGACACCAGCAATCATCATGGGTCGGTTGTCCGAGCCCAGGCCTTGCAGCAAGAAGGGAGCCCATTGATAAAACGCAAAAATCGTGGTGTTGAACAAAGCTACCAGCAAGGCCGATTGCCAGATCGCGGGATCTTTCAACAAGCGAATCAGAACCTGCCACAAACTGCTGTGCTGAATTTGTGCGGGGCAGGTTTCAGGAAGCTGCAATAGGCTGATGCCCAGCAGAACCAAGGCCAGAACCAGCAAGCCGATGAAAACTGGCATCACTTCAGCACCCGAGGACAGGACCACACCCATGACCAAACCCAGCAAAGGACTTAGCGCCAGCGCCGCTCCAATGGTGCCGAAAATCTTGGCCAGTTCTTCGGCCTGATAACGGTCCCGCAACATGGTTTGCACGCCAATGGAGCCGACCGCCGCACCAAATGCGCTAATCATGCGGGCCAACAAGAGCACAGTGAAGTTCGGGCTGAACAGGGCCAGCAGACAGCCCAGTCCATACACCGTCAAACCAGCCAGAACAGTTGGCCTGCGCCCTGCCCGGTCGCATAGCCAACCCCAGAACAGTACACCGAGCGCAAAGGCAATAAAGTAGACGGACAAGGTTTGCCCCGCCTCACTGGCCGATACCGCGTAGCTCTGGGCAATAAGCGGCAAGGCGGGGCTATAGGCGGTCTCCACCACCTGCGGAAACATGATCAGAGCGATCATCAAGAGAAGAAAACGAGTCATGTCAATTCACACATCAATTTGAAAAGAATCAGCGTAGCTCTGGTCATTTTTTTCTATTACACGTATTCTGATTAAAAACCCATGAAATCGGACAATCATGCCTTGGTTAGAAGTCAGTGCCCCCTTTCCCGATCTGACAGGCCGCCATGTGCTGGGTATTGCCGCCCGTTTGGCGCAACATGATTCCGGCCTGCACCAACATCCCTGGGGTCAGATCCTGTACACGCACAGCGGCTGCATTACTGTCACCCTGGATCAGCAATTGTGTTTGTTGCCGCCAGGGCGCTTGATCTGGATTCCCGCTTTGCTGCCGCATCAGGCGCAAATGAGCGAACAAGTAGATTACCGATCGGTGTATCTGGACCCGACCCACTACCCTGATTTACCCCTGGAGGTCCAGTTGCTGGCAGCGAACGATTTGCTGACCGCCGCGCTGGACCGTATCGCTCAAGCGGATCTGGATGAAAACTGGGATCAGCCTCCGGGCTTGCATGTCATGCTGGTCTTGCTGGACGAGCTGCAACGCGCACCCGATCAAGCCCTGTTTTTGCCCTTGCCCCAAGATAGCCGCTTACGGCAAATCCCGCTGGATACGCTGCCCCCCGCCCTGAATGAATTGGCAAGTTATTTGGGAGCGAGCGAGAAAACAATCAGCCGATTGTTCAAGCGGAATACCGGCCTGAATTACCAACAGTGGCGACAGCAATGGCGTTTGCTCAAGGCAATTGAGCAACTTTCTACCGGGGGCCAGGTGACCCGCCTGGCTGCGGACCTGGGCTTTGCCAGCGACAGCGCTTTTATTGCCTTTTTCAAGGAGCAGACAGGGCTGACTCCCGGCCATTACGGTCGGCAAAAACGCTATTTTGATTAGCCCTTTATAAGGATAAGCATCGCACTGCACTAGGGGATTCAACTAGTATAAGTGTCAAAGAATTGCTCCGTTTACTGTATATGGCAGTGCTATGATCAGTCGCTATTACGACTAAAAAAGAGAGGGGACCCTATGAAGCATTCATTTCGCCTGAGCCTGTTGGCAGCAACATGTTTAATGGCCGGTACGGCTTTGGCGCAAGCCAGCAATCCCATGATGGATACGGCTTTGAGCAAGGCCGATGCGCTGGAGCAGCAGGTTATTGAATGGCGCCGCCACATTCACCAGAATCCCGAGTTGTCTTACCAAGAGCACAACACAGCCGCCTATATCAAGGCGGCCTTGGAAACGATGCCCGGTTATCAGATCCAGACCGGCATTGCGCAAACTGGCGTCAAGGCCGTATTGAAAGGTGGAAAGCCGGGCCCGGTTGTGGCCCTGCGAGCCGATATGGATGCCCTGCCTGTACAGGAACGCAATGACCTGCCCTTCAAGTCCGTTGCCAAAGGCACCTGGCAAGGCAAGGAAGTGTCGGTATCGCACGCTTGCGGTCATGATACTCACGTGGCCATGTTGTTAGGCGCAGCCAAGGTGTTTTCGGACATGCGCGATGAACTGCCCGGCACGATTGTGCTGCTGTTCCAGCCTGCGGAAGAACAAGGCCCTGGCAAACCTTTGAGCGGTGCCAACGCCATGATGGCCGAAGGCGTGCTGGACCAGCCTAAAGTGGATGTGGTGATGGGCCAGCACATTGGACCCTCCTACCCTGCTGGCAGTATCGGCTACCGCCAAGGCAGCCTGATGGCCAGTGGCGATGTGTTCTCCATCTCTTTGGCTGGTAAAGGCGGCCATGGCTCCTCGCCCTGGAATGCGGCCTCGCCCGTGGTTGCTGCGGCTGAAACCGTTGTGGCCTTGAACAACATCATTGCCCAGCGTACCAATCCCCAGGACGGCACCACAGTAGTGACGGTAGGCTCGTTGCAAAGCGGTAACCGCCCCAATGTATTGCCAGAAAGTGCTGACATCAGCGGCACCGTGCGCTCCTTGTCCAAGCAGAACCAGGCAACGGCACATGAGCTGATTCAGCGTTATGCGCAAAACATTGCTGCGAACCATGATTTGAAGGCCACTGTGCGTATCGACACGGGCTATGAAGTTCTGGTCAGCGATCCTAAAGCCACCCAAACCGTGATTCCAGCTTTGGATCTGGCTACTGACGGGATTGGTGCCAAGGAAGTGGCTCCTGGCATGGGCTCCGAGGACTTCGGTGCGTTTGGCAAGAACGTGCCCGTGGTTTTCTGGCGTCTGAACGCCTCGCCCTATTCGGACAAGATGGGAGCACCTAACCATTCGCCTGAATTCATGATTGATGAAAAGGCTTTGCGCATCGGCACTCGTGCTTTGGTGGCCAGCTCTTTGACTTATATGATGGATCACAAAAAACCGTAGCCATCTTGATGGTTTCAGATGGAGAACAAAAAAACCGCGCCATTTACGGCGCGGTCAGACTGCTGACAAACCCTCCCATAAAACAGCAGGCTTGTTCATAATACGTTCATGCTTAAGACCCCGACTGCTTATCAACATGAATGGGAAATGGTCACGCTGGACTCCTTGGTTCCGGGCGACC
>NZ_JAHKKC010000069.1:0-426 GCF_020496585.1 Alcaligenes sp. 13f | reverse complement strand
ATCTTCACAGCGCAGGCCTTCAACCCGAGCAAATTCACGCAGGTTGCCAGTCACCACGATCAGCGAGCGGCTCCGGGCATGCCCGGCGATCAACAGGTCGTTGCTCCCGATCATCGTTCCACGCCTTTGCAACGACGCCTTGATGTCAGCCGCGTGATCCGCGGCGGCGCTGTCGAAATCAAGCACCGCCATACGGGACAGCAGCGCCTCCACCGCAGCGCGCTGAACATCCGGACGCATCGACATCATGGCGCCGTGCATCAACTCATGCCGGACCACGGCCGACGTATAAAGCCGGCTCGCATCCGCGTTCAGCTTCTCGGCCAGTTGCGGCGGACGATTGCGAAGCAGCCTGACGCAGATGTCGGAGTCGAGGAGGTACACCTAGTCGAGCAACACGACTTCATCATCAACAAGGTCTTCGGC
>NZ_JAHKKC010000068.1:0-429 GCF_020496585.1 Alcaligenes sp. 13f | reverse complement strand
GTGCATGGGAAGCAGGCGTGAAAAGCGATGTTACTCCGGCACTGAGCGAAATGATGCAGATGAAAATTAATAATTTGTCCATCTGAGAGGGACCCGATGCAATTGCGTAAATTACTGCTGCCAGGACTGCTTTCCGTTACCCTTTTAAGCGGCTGTTCGCTGTTTAACAGCGAAGAAGATGTGGTAAAGATGTCCCCATTGCCAACCGTTGAAAACCAGTTTACGCCGACCACGGCGTGGAGCACTTCCGTTGGTAGCGGCATTGGCAACTTCTATTCCAATCTTCATCCGGCACTGGCGGACAACGTTGTCTATGCAGCGGACCGCGCTGGTTTAGTAAAAGCGCTGAATGCGGATGATGGCAAAGAAATCTGGTCTGTCAGCCTGGCCGAGAAAGATGGCTGGTTCTCTAAAGAGCCTGCATTACTT
>NZ_JAHKKC010000067.1:0-434 GCF_020496585.1 Alcaligenes sp. 13f | reverse complement strand
ACATTTGGCGGATTTCACAGTATCCCCTGATTCCATATATGTGGGCAGAACATTAAAAGAAAGCAGCCTACGCACCTTGTTTCAGATAAATGTGATTTCAATCACCCGTGGAGAAAAACGCCTGGATATACCACAAGGGAAAGAACATCTCTATCCATATGACAAGGTTACGGTCGTAGGTACGGACCGGCAGTTGGAAAGCTTCCGAACATCCATGGAACAAAAGGAGGTAGAAAGGGAAGGGAACGGAACATCCTCGCAGGATGAGATGGAAATAGGGCAATTTCCTGTCGAAGGAGGTTCACCATTGATCGGAAAGACGATCCGGGAGGCGGACATATCGGATAGCGTCATTATCGGAATAGAGAGGAGTACCGCGAGCATTATGAATCCAGACCCTGATACAATTTTCAAGGAGAATGATACGGTATGGA
>NZ_JAHKKC010000066.1:0-435 GCF_020496585.1 Alcaligenes sp. 13f | reverse complement strand
CTGCTGGTCGATGAGCGGACGCGGGAGGTGGCGGAGTTGGTGCTGAACCAGCAGGCGCGGTCGAAGGCGGCGGAGCCGGTGCAGCGGCTGATCATGCAGGCGGGCGTGGACCTGTTGCCCGAGTGGGCGCGGCGGATGCACGGTTTCCCGTCGCCGGTGCTGCGCCAGCCGCTGCTGCGGGCGCAGACGCGGGGCGTGGCGCGTACGCTGCGCTGGGCGTTCGCCGGTCAGCCGAACCGGCGCGTCACACCCGGCCCCGCAGCACCGCCCAGGTCAGACGCAGCCGCTTGACCGGCTCAGGTGCGTCGGTCCGGACCAAGGCGGCGTAGGCGACGGCGGGAAAGGCCTGCGCCGGCAGCGCCTTCAGCGCGCGGTTGGCGGCGGGACGCAGCGCCCTCGCCTCGTCCGCCCGGCCGGTCTGGGCCAGACCCCGCA
>NZ_JAHKKC010000065.1:0-449 GCF_020496585.1 Alcaligenes sp. 13f | reverse complement strand
GGATACGGTTACTGAATCAAAATTGGCAATTGCAATTGCTCGTGAAGGTGGAATTGGAATTATTCATAAAAATTTATCAATTGATGAACAAGCGGCAGAAGTTGAAAAAGTAAAACGAAATGAATCAGGTTTTATTATTAATCCAATTACTTTAAAACCAACAATGACTGTTCAAGATGCTGAAAATATTATGGCACAATATCGCATTTCAGGATTGCCAATTGTTGATGAAGAAAATAAATTATTAGGGATTATTACAAATCGTGATATTCGAGCTTGCCATGATTTATCAGCACCAGTTGCTGATTTTATGACAGTAAAAAATTTAATTACAACTCATGAAAAAATTAATTTAGAGCAAGCAAAAGAAATCTTATTAAATAATCGAATCGAAAAATTACCGATTGTTAATGCTAAAAATATTTTAAAAGGATTAATCACAATTAAAG
>NZ_JAHKKC010000064.1:0-519 GCF_020496585.1 Alcaligenes sp. 13f | reverse complement strand
CGGCATCGGCGTCGGCGTCGGCGTCGGCGTCGGCGTCGGCATCCGCGTCTGCATCGGCGTCTGCATCGGCATCGGCATCAGCATCGGCGTCGGCATCGGCATCCGCGTCGGCATCGGCATCCGCGTCGGCATCGGCATCAGCGTCGGCGTCGGCATCCGCGTCTGCATCGGCATCAGCATCCGCGTCAGCATCGGCATCAGCGTCTGCATCCGCATCAGCGTCAGCATCTGCGTCAGCATCGGCGTCAGCGTCAGCATCCGCATCAGCGTCAGCATCCGCGTCAGCATCCGCGTCGGCGTCGGCATCCGCGTCGGCATCGGCGTCAGCATCGGCGTCTGCATCGGCATCGGCGTCTGCGTCAGCGTCTGCATCAGCGTCGGCATCCGCGTCGGCGTCTGCATCAGCGTCAGCATCGGCATCGGCGTCGGCATCGGCGTCGGCATCGGCATCAGCGTCGGCATCAGCATCTGCATCAGCATCCGCGTCGGCGTCGGCGTCGGCGTCGGCATCCGCGTCAG
>NZ_JAHKKC010000063.1:0-723 GCF_020496585.1 Alcaligenes sp. 13f | reverse complement strand
CCCTGAAACGGGCGGCGATAGGCAGGTTAAGGCAGCAAAGAGGTTACAAGCCTCTTCCCTTGCGGCGGGTCTACATCCCCAAAGCGAACGGTAAAGAACGCCCCTTGGGCATTCCCACGCTGTTCGACCGGGCGATGCAGGCTTTGCATTTGCTAGGGCTTGAACCCGTGGCAGAAACCACGAGCGACCCGAACAGCTACGGCTTTCGGAAACAACGTTCAACGGCGGATGCAATGGGACAGATATTTGTCTGCACATCCAAAAGGGCTTCGGCCCAATGGGTGTTGGAGGCGGATATTCAAGGCTGTTTTGACCACATTAACCACCAATGGCTGGTTGACCACGTTCCCATGAACAAGGTTGTCCTGCGTAAGTGGTTAAAAGCCGGGGTGGTCCACAAGGGCCGCCTCTCGCCAACCGAAGAAGGAACGCCGCAAGGCGGAATCATCTCGCCCACGTTGGCGAATGTGTGTTTGAACGGGCTGGAGTCAGACCTGAAAGCGTATCTCGGTACGCGATACGGGAAGACGAAAGCCACGAAGCTGAAAGTCAATGTGGTCCGGTACGCCGACGATTTCGTGATTACCAGCAATTCGAAAGACTTGTTGGAGACTGAAATCAGGCCGTGGGTAGAAGCCTTCCTTGCACAACGAGGACTGCGACTATCGCCGGAAAAGACGAAAGTCGTACATATAGACGAAGGCTTTGACTTTCTGGGATGGA
>NZ_JAHKKC010000062.1:0-724 GCF_020496585.1 Alcaligenes sp. 13f | reverse complement strand
TGGGGGAAACCGCTCGTTTGCGTGATCTGCAAGCGCGGGGTGGGCAGGTGAATCGGGTGGGCTGGTCGCCTTTGCATTACGCCGCCTCCAAAGGGCACGAGGAGACGGTACGCTATCTGCTGTCTCAGAAAGCGATTGTGAATGCGCCTGCACCTGATGGGACCAGCCCTTTGATGATGGCTGCCTTGTCGGGCAAACGGGCTGTAGTCGATGTGTTATTGGCAGCGGGTGCGGATCCGAGTATGCAAAATGCCCAAGGTTTGAGTCCGGCAGACTGGGCTCGTTCGGCGAATCATGAACAATTGGCCAGCTACCTGGATCAGGCCGTCGCACGCAAAGCAGCCTCTGTGCCTGCTGCAGCGGGGACTCATTCAGGAGGAGCGGTACAGACATACGGCGTACCAGAGCGGGTCGAACAGCCCGATCTGAATCGGGTGCAAACGGTGACGGTAGAGCCTGAACCCGCTCCTGCAGCGGATAGCTCAAGCTCCAAGCCCGCTTCGTCGGGCAGTACCAGTCGTTATTTTGACCTGGACCGTTTCGACAAGCCTGTACAGCCTTAATCCATGACAGGATGGAAAAAGGAGCCTTCAAGGCTCCTCAGACTGCTGACAAACCCTCCCATAAAACAGCAGGCTTGTTCATAATACGTTCATGCTTAAGACCCCGACTGCTTATCAACATGAATGGGAAATGGTCACGCTGGACTCCTTGGTTCCGGGCG
>NZ_JAHKKC010000061.1:0-850 GCF_020496585.1 Alcaligenes sp. 13f | reverse complement strand
TCCATCCCAGAAAGTCAAAGCCTTCGTCTATATGTACGACTTTCGTCTTTTCCGGCGATAGTCGCAGTCCTCGTTGTGCAAGGAAGGCTTCTACCCACGGCCTGATTTCAGTCTCCAACAAGTCTTTTGAATTGCTGGTAATCACGAAATCGTCGGCGTACCGGACCACATTGACTTTCAGCTTCACGGCTTTCGTCTTTCCGTATCGCGTACTGAGATACGCCTTCAGGTCTGACTCCAGTCCGTTCAAACACACATTCGCCAACGTGGGCGAGATGATTCCGCCTTGCGGCGTCCCTTCTTCGGTTGGCGAGAGGCGGCCCTTGTGGACTACCCCGGCTTTCAACCACTTACGCAGGACGGCCTTGTTCATGGGAACATGTTCAACCAGCCATTGGTGGTTAATGTGGTCAAAACAGCCTTGTATATCCGCCTCCAACACCCAGTGAGCCGCAACTTTTCTGGATGTGCAGACAAATATCTGTCCCATTGCGTCCGCCGTTGAGCGTTGTTTCCGAAAGCCGTAGCTGTTCGGGTCACTCGTGGTTTCTGCCACGGGTTCAAGCCCCAGCAAATGCAAAGCCTGCATCGCCCGGTCGAACAGCGTGGGAATGCCCAAGGGGCGTTCTTTACCGTTCGTTTTGGGGATGTAGACCCGCCGCAAGGGAAGAGGTTTGTAACCTCTCAGACTGCTGATAAACCCCTGGTTTTGCGCCCTGGGGTTTATTTTTTTGTTCTCCCGCCCAGGCGATGAGGTGTCGCTCACGATTCTACGGTTTTCGGTCGATCAGGCCTCAGATCACACCATCAGGCCGTTTGCGGGCCGGGGGCAAGCTCGCAGGCGCGTGAA
>NZ_JAHKKC010000060.1:0-954 GCF_020496585.1 Alcaligenes sp. 13f | reverse complement strand
GCAAGAAGCCGTTGAAGGCGCGCGCAGACGATGAGGATGGCGATGGGGGCCAGCCGGGTTCGGGCAAGCCCAAGGAGATCAAGGTCAGCCGGACCGATCCGGACAGCGGGTTCATGGTGCGAGACGACAAGCCGCGGGGGTTCTTCTACCTGGACCATCGCACCGTCGATAGCAAGCACGCGATCATCACCGACACACACGTCACGCCGGGCAATGTCCATGACAGCCAGCCGTATTTGAACCGCTTGGATCGTCAGTGCGAGCGCTTCGGATTCGCGCCGGACAGGGTGGGATTGGACGCGGGATACTTCACGCCACAGGTATGCCATGGGCTGGAAGTGCGCGAGATTGCCGGGGTGATGGGGTATCGCAGGCCGACCCACCGGCCGGGCTACTTCTACAAGCGGCAATACGTCTATGACCAGGCTCGTGACTGCTACACCTGCCCAGGCGGGCAGGACCTGACGTATCGCACGACCAGCCGGGAAGGCTATCGGCAGTACCACTCCGATCCGGCGCACTGCGTCGGCTGTGGGGACCGCTTGCGCTGTACCCGCAGCGCCAACCACACCAAGGTGGTGGTGCGTCACGTATGGGAGGCGGCCAAGGAGGCGGTCGATGCCAGGCGGCTGACCGAGTGGGGCAAACGGGTCTACACCCGGCGCAAGGAGACCGTCGAGCGCAGCTTCGCTGACGCCAAGCAGTTGCATGGTCATCGCTATGCCCGTATGCGCGGGCTAGCCAAGGTGCTTGAACAGTGCTTGCTGGCCGCTACGGCCCAGAATATGAAGAAGATCGCGCTGTTGCTGGCGCGGTTTTTACGTTTGTTCACGCGCCTGCGAGCTTGCCCCCGGCCCGCAAACGGCCTGATGGTGTGATCTGAGGCCTGATCGACCGAAAACCGTAGAATCGTGAGCGACACCTCATCGCCTGGGCGGGAGAACAAAAAAATAA